>PUNR01000144.1 GCA_003551805.1 Loktanella sp. | reverse complement strand
CACGGTGCGCTCGGGATCCGGCTCATTTACTGGAAAGGACGAAACCACGGATTGTTTCTATCAACGACGGATCGGCATACCGACCCAATCGCTCAACGTCGTTCGCAGGCTGACGTATAGCGAACTCTAAAGCCTTCGGCAGCTCGAATTCATCCATAGCGACATAGATACCCGGACGGTCGTTGAACCGTTGTGCAGTGGCAATCTGGTGATCATTGCGGTGTTCCTGACGCGCAGCTTTTCGGGGCATGATTACGATGGGCTTTCCGGCCATCAGTGCCGAAATGATGGTCCCCATCCCCGCATGAGCAACCACCAGGTCCGCCGTCGCAAATCGCTCATCCCAGTCGTCTGGACTAAGGAAGCGCTCCCAAGCCATGTTCTTCGGCAAATACCCGTCTGGCCGCACATCTGCTACTTGCGCGAAGGCCTTTAGCTCATTTTGTGCGCACCAACCATCCATCGCACGGACCAGGCGGTCAAACGGCAGTTGCGTGCCAACGCAAACGAAGATCACAGAACCGATCCGTGGTAAGAGGGGCCATCCTTCTGGCCACTTCGGCCCGAAGCCAACTCAGGCCACTGCGTAAGCCAGAGGTCCGCAAACCGCCGAGCCCGCTTCCCTGATAGCGAAAGCTCATCCGCATTGGCAATACTATCTAACCACACGGTCCGGCTACCGATGGATTTGGCCGCGACAAGTGCAAAGAATCCGACAGAGGCCCCTGTGGTAATTACTACCGTTGGCCGTTCACGAAACACAACGCGTCCGACCGCAGCTAACTGCCGTACCAGATCGATCTTGCGCGATCGATTGGCCTCCGGTACAACGTAGAAGCGCTGATTGGGGCCGCGCCCGCATGGCAAGTCGCGTTCTAATCCGGCGTTGGTTGTCATGTATGCGCATTCCATACCTAGCCATGCCGGGGCCAACCGTAGAAGTTGAACCCAATGACCCCCACCCGATGCTACAGCCAACACGCGCGGACGATCCATCGCCTGATCCCGATATAGAACCTGGAAGCACCCCTTTGCGCGACGAGCTTTGCGGGCCACTCCGAAAGAATGGCTGGCAACCCGAAAGCCGCTTGCGCCAGCCTCTTTGTGAGGCCATTTTTACCGACTGCAAATCCGGCATCCATAGAGACTGGGACGTCACACCTGGCCGCGTTACTCAACAACGACTGTCGGCGCCATCGGGGGGTTCTCATTTTGTTCTGTGCTATTTGCAATTTCTCTGTAGACATCCCAAATGTTTCTCGTGAAGCCCGACATGCCCCAAGAATTTCCGGCGCTGCCGGTCTCGCGATAACGATCCGCATAGTCGAAAAATGCTTGCCAGTTCCATGCGCTTACCCCTATGTCTCCCGGTATCAACTGGATGGCAAGCGCACTCGGCACATACTGGGAACCTACATACCGATACCTCGCACCATCCCATGATGCATCGTCCCTGGCGGGGTCGCTACAATGACGGATCCCCCATTCCGGCAACCCAACCATGTCGCTGGTATATTGCTGATGTCCCGAGTTCAGAGTTCTCCCGACGTCGTCTTGTGTGATGTACCACGTCGTGCAGTCCTCTTGAAACCGATTTCGATAAGCCGTGCCGTCCGCGGACTCCAAGATCCCCGAGTCGTTCAGCGCTAACCCCGCCAGAACAACGGGCAACTTTCGGCCGTGGTTGTGTCCGCCATCCGCCCACCATCGTCCTCCGGCCTGAATGCGCCCATAGTTGTCGAGCCCATACTGCACGAGCCCAACGAAAAGGTCGCGCTTTTGGGCATCGGGGTAATCAAGATGCAAAAGCAGAGCGTTTGTACCGATCCGCTCGGCGATTCTGGATCCGTACTCAGGCTGATTATTCCATGCCTGAATCATCCGCTGAGTCCAAGTACCCGCTGCCTGCTCGTTCCAGAACCGAAGCATTTGGGTCGAGCGACTCTCGATATCGGGGGTGCCGTCAACCAGCGGAAGAGAGCGTAGGATCGAATAATCAAGCTGGGATTCAACCCAGTGAGATGTCTTGTCGGTTCCATACGGATGTGGTCGGAATGCACCATCTGGAGGCACCTCGGAAACAACCGTGAGGATCACGGTATCTTCCAGACGCGGTTCGTTTCCAGACGGCGTGGGAGTAATGCGGGAACGGGTGGAAACAACCGAGCCAGTGTGAAGTTCAAGCGGTTGCCCTGTCCTACTGGGCGCTCGATTCAATTCCTCGACATAGTCCATTTGACCGTTGCTATCATAGCCGATCTCACTTCTGCTGCCCCCGTCAGCAATCGGGTTGACCTGGGTCCCATTAATGATTCTGCCATTAAGATCAATCGATTCCGGATCGATCCGGGTGATGTTTACCGGCCCCAGCACCCACCAATCCCCATTCGCATAGCGCCCCACCTGATGCTCCTGGTCGAAATACCAGGTAATCCCATGCTGACTCACCGACGAGGCCATCGTCTGCGCCACTGCGGCGGTGGATGCGAAGAACATCGCCAGTACGGCCATGAGCAGGCTAAGCGCCCGCACGGTTGTTGAAAAGGGTCGATATGCACGAATCATGATCTACCTCCGCATGATTCAGAGTGGGTTCGGCAGCAACACGGGTTGTCGTGGTTCGGCTTTGGCGGCGCGCTCCGCAGGTGAATCCGGCCGGCTT
>PUNR01000313.1 GCA_003551805.1 Loktanella sp. | reverse complement strand
CGTTCGCGGTGCAGGCTGGTGTCGAAGTCGTCGTGCGTTTCGAACCAGACCAGCGTTTTGATCTTGTATTTTGCCGTATGGGTGGAGCGCCCGGCGCGGTGCTGTGCCACGCGGAAATGCAGGTCGCGCGTGCGCCCGATGTAGATCGCGCCATTGGGGCGCGAAGCCATGATATAGACGAAATGGGTCATGCTGCAGTTTTGGCTGCATTTGGTGAACAAGAGATAAATGCTCATCGCACCCCGGACTTGATCCGGGGCCTCTCGCTAACCCGTGGACGAGGCCCCGGATCAAGTCCGGGGTGTGTGTTGATTGGAGCCTCACGCCACAATCTCCGCCGTCTCGACCACCGCGTGAAACAGCACATCAGCGCCCGCAGCCGCCCATTCGGGGGTGATTTCTTCGGCTTCGTTATGGCTAAGCCCGTCGACACAAGGGCACATGATCATCGCAGTCGGATAGACGTCATTGATCCAGCAGGCATCATGGCCCGCGCCGGAAACGATATCCATATGGGAATATCCCAGCCGTTCCGCCGCATTCCGCACGGCAGTGACGCAATTTTCGTCAAAGGCGGGCGGGTCGAACTGGCCAACGATCTCGGCCTCGAACGTCACGCCGATGTCGGCGCAAATCTGCGGCGCGCGGTCCATCAGTTCGGCGACCATCGCGTTCAGTTTGTCCAGCAGATGCGTGCGCATATCGACGGTGAACACCACCTTGCCGGGGATGATGTTGCGGCTGTTGGGATAGACGTCGATATGCCCGATCGCACCTACCGCATTGGGCTGGTGCTTCATCGCAATCTCGTGGACGAGTTCGGTAATCAGCGCCAGACCGCGCCCGGCGTTTTTGCGCATATGCATGGGCGTCGATCCGGTGTGGCTTTCCTTGCCTGTCACGGTGCATTGCACCCAGCGCAGGCCTTGGCCGTGGGTGACGACGCCGATCTGTTTGCCTTCAGCCTCCAAAATCGGGCCCTGTTCGATGTGCAGTTCAAAGAAGGCATGCATCTTGCGGTCGCCGACCTTTTCCGGGCCTTTCCAGCCGATGCGTTCCAGTTCATCGCCGAATTTCTTGCCCCCGGCATCCACGCGGTCATAGGCCCAGTCCAGCGCATGTTTGCCCGCAAACACGCCAGAGGCCAGCATCGCGGGCGCAAAACGTGTGCCTTCTTCGTTCGTCCAGTTGGTCACGACGATGGGATGTTTGGTCTTGATGTCCAGATCGTTCAGCGTGCGGATCACCTCGAGCCCGCCAAGAACCCCCAGCACCCCGTCATATTTGCCGCCCGTGGGCTGTGTATCCAGATGCGATCCGACATAGACGGGCAATGCGTCAGGATCAGTGCCTTCGCGACGGGCGAACATATTGCCGATTTCATCCACGCCCATCGTGCAACCTGCAGCCTCGCACCATTTCTGGAAAAGGTGGCGGCCTGCGCTGTCTTCATCTGTCAGGGTCTGGCGGTTGTTGCCACCTGCGATGCCGGGGCCGATCTTGGCCATTTCCATCAGGCTGTCCCAGAGGCGTGCGCCGTTGATCTTGAGGTTCTCACCGGGGGATGGCATGGGGCTCTCCACTTTTTTCTTGGTTTGACCAGATGGTCAAAAGAACGCTAACAGAGGGAGAGAACCAGTCAAGTTTTCTGCGTGACGTTTTGGCATATGCCTTTTGTGCGGGCAGGCTTGGCAGATTGCGGGCGGTCCCGCCTGAAAATGAGGCATTGTGCGATCATGACAAAACCGCCCACCCGAATCCAGAAGCGTAATCAGGCAGCGATCCTGTCGGCAGGGTTGGAGATTTTCTCGCAATACGGGTTTCGCGGCACCACTCTGGACCAGATCGCCGATGCGGCGGGACTGTCGAAGCCGAACCTGCTGTACTACTTTCCCTCGAAAGAGGCGATCCATACCGCGCTGTTGGAACGGCTGCTGGAAAACTGGCTTGATCCGCTGAAGGCGCTGAACAGTGACGGTGATCCGGTGCGCGAAATCATCGCTTATGCCCATCGTAAACTGGCGCTGAGCAAGGGTTACCCGCGCGAAAGCCGCCTGTTTGCCAATGAAATCCTGCAAGGTGCGCCACGGATTGAAAACATTTTGCACAATGATCTGAAACAGCTGGTCGATGAAAAGGCCGCCGTGATCAAAGGCTGGGCCGATGCGGGTAAAATCGCGCCGGTTGATCCTTATCATCTGATCTTTTCGATCTGGGCGCTGACGCAGCATTATGCCGATTTCGACGTGCAGGTGCGTGCGGTCCTGCCGGACAGCGACCCCTATAAAGGGGCCGCCACCTATCTGGATCATGTGATCAGCCGGATATTACAGCCCTGATCATTCCGCCGCGACAGCGCCCGGATTGTTGGGATGCGTTGTCCAGTTGGCGTATTCCTTTTCCACGACCTTGCCGGTGCGCGGGTCAACCTGCCCCGGTTCCATCGCTTCCATTGTGATGCAGTTTTCGACAGGGCAAACATCGACGCAGAGGTTGCAGGCGACACATTCCTCATCAATCACGGTAAAGGTGCGGTCTGCGGACATCGCAATCGCCTGATGGCTGGTGTCTTCGCAAGCCGCATAGCAGCGCCCGCATTTGATACAATCATCCTGATTGATCTTGGCTTTGGCGACGTAATTGAGGTTGAGGTACTGCCAGTCG
>PUNR01000040.1 GCA_003551805.1 Loktanella sp. | reverse complement strand
TTCGCGGCCAGATGCTGACTGAAATGGCCCGGATGAGCGTGGATGACGGCCTTGTCCTGCAGATCCACGCCGGTGCATGGCGCAACCATTCCGCGCCGATGTTCGCACAATTCGGGCGCGACAAAGGCTTCGATATCCCGACCCGCACTGATTTCGTGCGCAATCTCAAACCTTTGCTAGACGCCTATGGCACCGACCCGCGACTGTCGGTGATCGTGTTCATGCTGGATGAAACCACTTTGTCGCGTGAACTGGCGCCACTGGCGGGGGTCTATCCTGCGCTGAAGCTAGGCCCGCCGTGGTGGTTTTTCGACAGTCCCGAAGGGATGCGGCGCTTTCGTGAACTGACGACCGAAACGGCGGGGTTCTACAACACGGTCGGGTTTAACGACGACACCCGCGCATTTTGTTCGATCCCAGCCCGCCATGATGTCGCGCGGCGTGTGGATTGCGCGTTTCTTGCCACGCTCTGCGCCAGCGGGCGCATGGCCGAGGATGAAGCATTCGAGGTTGCACATGACCTCGCATACCGGCTTGCAAAGCAGGCTTACCGGCTCTGACAGGGCCACCAACGGGAGGAGAAAACAATGAAAATGACGAAAACACTGACGGCGGCATTGCTGGCCAGCGCGGCCTTTGTCGGGCAGGCGATGGCTTGCGAAATCACCTTGCGGTCATCCGATACGCATCCGGACGGCTATCCCACAGTTGAGGCTGTGAAATATATGGGCGAACTGCTGCAGGAACGGTCCGACGGGCGGATCTGTATCGAGGTGTTCCATTCCGCCCAGTTGGGCGAGGAGCGCGATACGATTGAACAGACCCGCTTTGGCGTGATCGACATGAACCGTGTCAGCATGGGCCCATTTAACAACTTGGTCGAGGAAACCAAGGTTGTGTCGCTGCCGTTCATCTTCCGGTCTGTCGATCACATGCACCGTGTCATGGACGGCCCCATCGGTGACGAAATCCTTGCCGGATTTGAACCCCACGATCTGGTCGGTCTGGCCTATTTCGATGGCGGGTCGCGCAGCTTTTACAACAGCCAGCGCCCGATCCAGTCGATCGAAGATATGGCCGGTCTGAAAATCCGTGTGATGCAATCGGACATCTTTGTGGACATGATGACCGCGATGGGTGCCAGTGCTACGCCGCTGCCATATGGCGAGGTGTATTCGTCAATCCAGACCGGCGTGATTGACGGTGCCGAAAACAACTGGCCTTCGTTTGAATCGTCGGGCCATTACGAGGTCGCCGGTTACTACACGCTGAACGAACACCTGATCGTGCCCGAAGTGCTGGTCATGTCCAAGCAAAGCTGGGATGGACTGTCTGCTGACGATCAGGAACTGGTCCGTCAGGCCGCCAAGGATTCTGTCCCTGTGATGCGCGAAATGTGGGCCGAGCGTGAACGTGAATCCGAAGATCAGGTACGCGCTGCCGGCGTTGAAATCATCACAGATATCGACAAGACGCCATTTATCGAAGCGATGGTGCCTGTCTACGAAAAGCACGTGACCACCGACACTCTGCGTGATCTGGTCCTGCGGATTCAGGCTACCGAATAAGCGCAAGCTGGCGGTTAATGCACCCATGATCCGGCACGGACGCGCATATGTTTGTGCCGGACATATCAGATTTTATCTGAAACCTCCGCAGACAGGGTTTGCTGACGATGAATGACAATCACATCGCATTGCGGGGGGCCGCGTCATGCAGCACTGGCTGAACGTCATTGCCGTTGGGCTGGGCGTGGTTGCGCGTGCAGCGCTATGGGTTGCGGGCATTTCGCTAGTTGCAATGACGGGGTTGATCGCGGCACAGGTTTTCGCCCGTTATATTGTTGGAACACCGCTGACATGGACAGAACCCACCTCGATCCTACTGATGGGCTGGTTCATTCTGCTGGGTGCGGCTGTCGGGACGCGTGAAGGCTATCACTTAAGCTTTGACGTCCTGCTGATGGTCCTGCCACAGCGGATCGTGCTGATCTTGCATTCGGTGTCCGATGTTGTTGTCGCAGGCTTTGGCGCAGGCATGGCGTGGTTCGGGTTTGAACTGCTGACCCGCACATGGACGGCGACGATGCCAACGCTTGGTCTGCCCGGCGGGGTGGCGTTCGTCCCGCTGACGTTAAGCGGTGTGCTGATTGTGATTTTTTCCGCCGAAAGGCTGGCGCGACGCGCTGCGGGCATGAAAACCGCGCGTTTCGGTGACGAAGCGATAGAGGAATAGACGATGGAACTATACGTCCTGTTCGGAACCTTCGTGTTTCTTTTGTTGATCGGCACGCCAGTCGCCTTTTGCCTCGGCGTGTCATCATTCGCCACCGTAGTGTACATGGGCCTGCCGCCGCTGGTGGTGTTTCAGCGGCTCAATTCCGGCATATCCGTCTTTGCGCTGATGGCGATCCCGTTCTTTATCTATGCAGGCGATCTGATGGTGCGCGGCGATATTGCGCGCAGGCTTGTGGCACTCGCCGGTGCGCTGATCGGGCATATGCGTGGCGGGCTGGGGCAGGTGAATATCGTGGCCTCTGTCATGTTTGGCGGCGTGTCGGGGTCGGCGGCGGCTGATGCGTCAGCCGTTGGTGGCCTGATGGTGCCGCAGATGAAAGAACGCGGATATGGCGCTGACTACGCCGTCAATATCACGGTGGTGTCGTCCATTATCGCGCTGATGCTGCCGCCGTCGCATAACCTGATTATCTATTCCATCTCTGCCGGGGGGCGGCTGTCGATTGCGGACCTTTTCACCGCAGGGATCATCCCCGGGCTGCTGCTGGCGCTATCGCTGATGGTGGCGGCATGGTTCGTGGCGCGCAAACGTGGCTACCCGACCGAGCCTTTCCCCGGATTGCGGATGGTCGGCGTCCTGTTCGTCTCGGCGCTGCCGGGGCTGATACTTGTGGCGATCATCTTTGGCGGGGTCCGGTCGGGGGTGTTTACCGCCTCCGAGAGTTCCAACATTGCAGTGGTTTATGCGTTGTTCATCACGGTCTTCGTCTACCGGTCCCTGCCATGGAGCGAATTTGTCGCCGCAACCATGGGTGCTGTGCGCACAACCGCGATGGTGTTGCTGGTCATCGGCTGTGCTGCGTCCTTTGCGTGGTTGCTGGCCTATCTGCGGGTACCGGCAGCGATCGTCGATTTCATGCAAGGCGTGTCGAACAACCCCATCCTGATCCTGCTGATGATTAATGTGGCCCTGCTGATCCTTGGCACTTTCATGGATATGTCGCCGCTGATCGTGATTACCACGCCAATCTTTTTGCCCGTCGCCCAAGCGTTCGGCGTCGATCCGGTCCATTTCGGGATCATCCTGATCCTTAACCTTGGTATCGGGCTTTGTACCCCACCAGTTGGTGCGGTGCTGTTTGTTGGCTGTGCTGTCGGGCGCATTTCGATCTGGGAAGCCGTGCGCAGCATCTGGCCGTTCTACTTCGCAGCGATCATCACCCTGATGCTTGTCACTTACATTCCTGCGCTGTCGCTTTGGCTGCCTGCATTGTTCCGGTGAGGAAAGAAGCATGACCTATCCTATCATCCCAACCGGTGAAGGTGTGACCCGTCAGGTGCTGGCTGACGCGCCCGAACTGATGGTCGTTGCCTTCCGCTTTGATCGCACCGGTGCCAGCGGTGCGCTGCATCACCACCTGCATGTGCAATCGACCTATGTCGCGACAGGGCGGTTCCGGTTCACCATCGACGATGACACTTTTGAGGTCGGCGCAGGTGACAGTTTCATCATTCCCTCCGGTGCCGTTCATGGCTGCGTTTGCCTGAGCCCCGGCCAACTGATCGACACATTCACCCCGCGTCGTGACGATTTTCTATAAAAGGACTACCCCAATGCTGACCGTTCAAACCCGTCACGCCATTCATCCTGACCACGCCAAGGGCATGGATACAGCCACCTTGCGCCAACATTTCCTGACGCCGGATATGTTCGCCGAGGGCGAAATCCGGTTGGTCTATACCCATTACGACCGTTTCGTGATGGGCGCTGCCGTGCCTGCCGGTGCCAGCCTGACGCTGGATCATGTCGATGAGACCCGCACACCCTGTTTCATGGACCGGCGCGAAATGGGCATCGTCAATATCGGTGACACCGGCACAGTCTCCGCCCATGGCGAAAGCTACGCAATGAATAACGGCGATGTGTTATATCTGGGCATGGGGTCGGGGCCAGTCACCTTTGCCGGCCAAGGGCGGTTTTACATCACATCCGCCCCCGCGCACCGGACTTGCCCCAGCCGCCTCATCACCGTGGGTGACGCGGTAGAGGTTAATCTGGGTGCGACCGAGACATCGAACAAACGCACGATCCGTCAGTTCATTCACCCGCTGGTGATGGAAAGCTGCCAGTTGGTGCTGGGGTATACGACCCTGCTGGACGGGTCTGTCTGGAACACGATGCCTGCCCATGTCCACGACCGCCGGATGGAGGCGTATCTGTATTTTGGCATGACACCCGAAGCCCGCGTGCTGCATCTGATGGGCGAACCCACCGAGACGCGGCACCTGTTTATCGCCAATGAACAAGGTGCCCTGTCGCCGCCATGGTCAATCCATTCGGGCGCGGGCATCGGGGCCTATACGTTCATCTGGGCGATGGCGGGCGACAATGTCGATTACAAAGACATGGACATGCTGCCCGCAGAGGCATTGTTGTGAACGGCGCGTTTTCCCTGACAGGCCGCCGCGCGCTGGTCACGGGTGCCAATACTGGCATCGGGCAAGCGATTGCCGTCGGTCTGGCGCAGGCCGGTGCCGAGGTGGTTTGCGCGGGCAGGCGCAGTTGCGATGAAACCGTCGCTATGGTCACAGCGGCGGGCGGCAAAGTGTCGTCAGTGCTGGTCGATTTTGCCGATCCGATGGCAGGGCAGGGCCTGTTCGTAGATCAGGGTTATGACATCCTGATCAACAACGCAGGCATGATCCGCCGCGCCGACGCTGTGGATTTTTCCGAAGAAGACTGGGACGCGGTGATGGACGTCAACCTCAAGGCGCTGTTCTTCACTACGCAAGCCTTTGCCCGCGATCTGATCGCGCGGCAGGCGGCGGGCAGGGTGGTCAACATCGCATCGCTGTTGTCGTTTCAGGGTGGCATCCGCGTGCCGTCCTATACCGCGTCCAAACACGGGGTGGCGGGGCTGACGAAATTGTTGGCGAACGAATGGGCAGCCAAGGGTATTAACGTGAACGCCGTCGCCCCCGGCTATATCGAGACTAACAACACCACCGACCTGCGGGCCGATGCCGACCGCAACAAGGCGATCCTTGACCGCATCCCCGCCGGACGCTGGGGCAAGGCTGAAGATATCGCAGGCGCTGCCGTCTACCTTTGCACCCCCGCATCGGCCTATGTCCACGGTGCCATTCTGAATGTTGATGGAGGCTGGCTTGCAAGGTAACCGCGTGACACGCAGCAACGCCCAGCGCCCCGGTGTGGGCATCGTCCACCTTGGGCTGGGTGCGTTTTACCGCGCCTTTGGCGCGATCTATGTGGCTGAGTCGATGCAGGCATCGGGTGGGGACTGGGGCATCATCGGCGTGTCATTGCAAAGCCCCACCACACGCGACGCGCTGGCCCCGCAGGATTGTGCGTACACGTCAGTCACGCTTGGGCCCGATGGCGAGGAATGCCGCGTGGTCGAGGTGCTGGAAAATGTGCTGGTCGCCCCCGAAGATCCCGCCGCAGTGCTGCGCGCTATGGCTGATCCTGCAGTGAAGATCGTGTCGCTGACGGTTACGGAAAAAGGCTATTGCCACGCGCCCGCCACAGGTGCGCTGAACCCCGACCACCCAGATATCATGCATGATCTGGTGCATGATCTGCCAAGGTCCGCCCCCGGTTACATCGTCCGCGCGCTGCAGATGCGGCAGGCCGCGGGGACACCACCCTTTACGGTGATGACCTGTGATAATCTGCCCGAAAACGGCAAACTGGTGCGCGGCGTCGTGCTGGACCTTGCCCGCCGGATTGATCCGGCACTGGCTGCTTGGATCGAAAACAACGGGCGGTTCCCCGCAACGATGGTGGACCGGATCACACCAGCCACGACTTCTGCCGATATCGCCCGCGTCACCGAACTGACCGGATATCACGACGCAGCGCCCGTACTGCATGAACCGTTCCGGCAATGGGCGATCGAGGATGATTTTGTCGGCGGCGCGCGGCCCGATTTCGCAGCTGCCGGCGCGGAACTTGTCGATGATGTGACCGCCCATGAACATATGAAACTGCGTATGCTGAACGGCACCCATTCGGCACTGGCCTATCTTGGTTATCTGGCAGGCTATGAAACTATCGCTGAAACTGTCGCCGACCCTGACTTCGCCGCTTTCGTGCGCGCGGTTTGGCGGGACGAAATTGCACCGACCGTCACAGCCCCGCCCGGTGTCAGCCTGTCCGATTATGCTGATGCGCTGTTCGACCGCTATGCCAATCCGGCGATCCGGCACAGGACGTGGCAAATCGCGATGGACGGCAGCCAGAAACTACCGCAGCGGATATTGGGAACGCTGACCAGCAATCTGGACGCAGGCCGCGCTGCACCGGGTCTGTGTCTGGCTGTGGCGGGGTGGATGCAATATGTATCGGGTAAAGACACGCAGGGTGCCGCGATAGACGTCAAAGACCCGCTATCCGCAGACCTGCGTGCGATTTGCGATGCCGCAGAAAATGTTGCGGACAGGGTCCGTGGCTTGCTCTCGGTCAATGCAATCTTCCCCGCAGCCCTTGCTTCACAGATAGAAGCACCGGTTATCGCCGCTGCAGAGCAAATTGCGCGAAATGGGGCAAAGCAGGCAGTCGGCGCTGTTGCACGGGCTGTCGCAGCATGAAGCCCGCACCCTTCATCCTGACGCTGGATCCCCCTGATATTGTCGTAGTCCTGACGGTGGGGCCAGCAACAGGTGCTGATCCTCTACGGTCATTGCGATCACCTTTGGCAGGTCCGGGGCAACAACGAATTCCTGCGGCCGCAGATCGAGGCGGTGATGTAATGATAGCTAAACAGGTGAAATATGCTTGAGACATGGCGCTGGTACGGGCAGTTCGATGGGATAACCCTGCCTGAAATCGCACAGACGGGGGCTGCTGGCATCGTCACGGCGCTGCATGAAATCCCATACGGTGAAATCTGGCCGCGTGACGCGATTGCGGCGCGCAAACGCCAGATCACCGATGCCGGTTTCACATGGTCCGTCGTCGAAAGCCTGCCTGTGCACGAAGATATCAAGCGCGGCACCGGCGATCTGGACCGGCTGTTCGCCAATTACCGCCAGTCGCTGGCCAATCTGGCGGCCGAAGGCGTGCACGTGATCTGCTATAATTTCATGCCGCTTCTGGACTGGACGCGCACCGAACTGGCCGCACCCGTCGCACGCGGTGGCACCTGCCTACGGTTTTCGGCGGAACGTATGGCCGCCTTTGAAATACACATGCTGGGGCGCGCTGCTGCGGCAGATGATTACCCCGAAGATGTCCGTGCCAAGGCCGCGATCTGGTTCCAGCAGGCGAGCGAGGATGACCGCGATCAATTACTGGGCGCGATCATGTCCGGCCTGCCGGGGGCGTTTGACCGCTATGATATCAACGGGCTGCGCGTGGCGCTGCAAAGATACGAGGGCATCAACCGTGCGGTGCTGCGCAGCAATTACAAACGTTTCATGGCCGAGGTGATGCCAGCCGCCGCCGATCTTGGGGTCCGCATGTGCGTGCATCCTGATGATCCGCCACGCGATATTCTGGGCCTGCCACGGATCGTATCGGATGGTGACGATCTGGCGTGGATCGCGGGTGCGTTCGATCATCCGGCCAATGGCTTTACGCTTTGTTCAGGATCGCTGGGGGCCAACCCACGCAATGATGTGCCCGCTATCGCAAGGAGCGTGGCAAATCGTATCCATTTCGCACATCTGCGCAACGTCAGAAAATCCCCCGATGGCAGTTTCGAAGAAGCGGCGCATCTGGACGGCGACACCGATATGGTCGCGCTGATCCGTGTGTTGCTGGACGAAGAATACCGTCGGCGGACCGAGGGTCGCACGGATGACACCATACCGTTCAGGCCGGATCATGGTCATGTTTTACTATCGGATTTTGACCGCGATCTGGTGCCGGGTTACCCGCTGATCGGTCGCTTGCGCGGCTTGGCGGAATTAAGGGGCGCTATCCATGCAATCAACGCCCTGTGACTGGCAAAAACGAGTCTAATGCAGGCTCCGGAAAGACCAATCGCAACGCCAATTAATTGTGCGAAAGCGTGATAATTGCCTTTCTCAGGGCATTTGCAGCCTTTGGCCCGTGGTTTGGTGCTGCACTCTATTTGCAAGGCAGTTGATCGGTGAATGGCTGGCACGGCTAGCAAGGGCCGCCGTATGACTCGTCTATCTATTATCGTGGTCGAACAAGACCGCGAACGCGCGTTAAGGATCGTTGACGGTCTGATGGCTTCGGGGTCGCATGATGTGGTGGTGATCGCGGAACCTGCAGGGTTGGCGCGACGCATCGCGGACCTGAAACCCGATATCGTGCTGATCGACGTGGCCAATCCGTCGCGTGACGTGCTGGAGGAACTGGCGCTGGCCTCTGGCCCGCTTGACCGTCCGGTGGCGATGTTCGTCGACCGGTCCGATGTGGCACTGACCCGTGCCGCGATAGAGGCGGGCGTGTCCGCCTATGTGGTGGACGGCCTGCAGGTTGACCGGATCAAGCCGATCCTTGATGCGGCCATTGCACGGTTTCACATGTTCCAGAAAATGCGCGCTGAACTGGCCGCAACCAAGGCTGCCCTTGAGGATCGCAAGATCATCGACCGCGCCAAGGCGATCTTGATGAAGGCGCGCGGAATTGACGAAGAAGCCGCTTATGCGCTGTTGCGCAAAACCGCGATGGACCAGAACCGCCGGATGGCTGACATTGCCCAGCAGCTTGTCATGGCGGCGGGGTTGCTGACATGACGCTATCCACCTTGCGCCTTGGCTATTTGCCTCTGATCGATGCGGCCCCGCTGATTGTGGCGCATGAGCTTGGTTTTGCCGCAGAAGAAGGGTTGGGCCTTGATCTGGTCCGCCTGCAAAGCTGGGCGCAATGCCGCGACATGCTGGGACTTGGTCAGGTGGATGCCGCGCATATGCTGGTGCCAATGCCTGTCGCGCAGGCGCTGGGGCTTGGCCCTGCGTTTCCGCGGTTTGATCTTGCGATGGTTCTGGCTGTGGGCGGTCAGGCGATTGCGATCAGCGCTCACCTTGCTGATGCGATGCGCGCGCGCGGGCATGGTTTCGATTTCGACGATCCGGTGGCGGCGCGCGACGCTTTGGCCGCTGTGGCGGGCGGGGTGCTGCGTGTCGGGGTGCCGTTTCCGTTTTCGACGCAGGCCGAACTGGTCCGGCGCTGGCTGGCAAATACGCCGCTGGCTAAGAACGTGACGATCCACACGGTACCACCGCCGCAAATGGCTGATGCGCTGGCTTTGGGCGAGGTGGATGCGTTCTGCGTCGGCGAACCTTGGGCGTCTTATGCGGTTGAACGCGGGGTGGGCACGCTGTTGCTGGCTGGGCGGTCAATCTGGGCGGCACCACCTGAAAAGGGGCTGGTTCTGACGCAGGATTTCACCCAAGCGCACCCCGAGGAAACGGGTAGGTTGATGCGCGCCATCTGGCGGGCGGGCCGCTGGCTGGACCAGCCTGATAACCGCAGCACCGCCGCCGAGATCATGTCGCGCACTGCATATTTGAACCTGCCCCCCGAATTGTCCGAACGCGGCCTGCTGGGTCGTTTGCACATCAGCGCGGCAGGCGAGGTACGCCATTTCCCCGATTTCATCCGCTTTCACCAAGGGGCCGCCAATTTCCCGTGGCGCAGCCTTGCCGCACTGTTCGCGCGCCGGATTGCGCAATTGCACGGACTTGATCCGACCGAGGCGATTGCCACCGCTACCGCATGTTTCCGCACTGATCTGTACCGCCAACATCTGCGCAGCGCGGGTGCGGATTTGCCTGGCGCCTCGGCACGTATGGAAGGGGCGATGGCGCACCCGACGGCTGTCGCATCCGAAAAAGGGCAGATGATCCTGGGCCCGGATGCCTTTTTTGATGGCGATATCTTTGATCCGGCGTTTGCACTTCGCTGAAATTCTAGGCAGCAGCTGCGTGATCTGCGCAAATGAAATGCTGCACCTGCGAAATGATCTGAATCTATTTGACCGGACCCGATGTAGGGCGTCATCTGGTTTCAACGCGATCAGCAACGATGCAAATCGCCGTGACAATTCCCGCAATGATGCGGTCCCCACTTCATCAGGCAATGACGCCACCTCGATATGTCCAATGGGCATGATTGCGGTGGCCTTTTGTCGTTTTGCCCTCATCCGGCTCTGCCAAAAAGGAAGACTCACATGACGCTTATCCGCCCGACCCGCCGCAAAGTGATGCAATCATTGACCGGATTGGCTGCAACCGCCGTGGCTGCCCGTGCATTCATGCCCGGCGGTGCATGGGCCGCCACCACCGTGCCAGAGGTGACGGGGGCCAAACTGGGGTTCATCGCGCTGACGGACAGTGCGCCGCTGATCATTGCCGAAGAAAAAGGGTTCTACGCCAAACACGGCATGACCGATATGCTGGTTGAAAAGCAGGCCAGCTGGGGTGCGACACGCGACAACATGGCGCTGGGATCAGCAGGCGGCGGCATCGACGGCGGCCATATCCTGCGCCCTAAGGCCCATCTTTATACCGCTGGCACCGTGATGCAGAACAACCTGTCCTTGCCGATCTACACATTGCTAAGCTTGAATGAACAATGTCAGGGCATTTCGGTTACTCAGGATTATGCCGATTCAGGTGTTGGCACGGATTCGTCACTGCTTAAGGACATATTCGCGGCCAAACGCGCGGCAGGCGCGGAAATTCCGGTCGCGATGACCTTTCCGGGTGGCACGCATGATCTGTGGATACGCTATTGGCTGGCCGCTGGCGGCATTGATCCATCGACCGAGGTTGATCTGATCGTCGTCCCACCTGCACAGATGGTCGCCAACATGAAGGTCGGCAATATGGAGGCATTCTGCGTCGGCGAGCCGTGGAATGAACAACTGGTCAACCAAGGTATCGGTTTCACTGCCTGCACCACCGGAGAGGTTTGGGCAAACCATCCTGAAAAAATCCTTGGCATGCGCGCTGATTGGGTGGATGCCCACCCCAATGCGACAAAGGCGATCCTGATGGCCGTCATGGAAGCGCAGATGTGGTGCGAAGACGCCGCCAACAAGGATGAAATGGCGCAAATCCTGTCAAAGCGGCAGTGGTATAACGTCCCCGTCGCCGACATCGCCGCGCGCATTAAAGGCGAGATCAACTATGGCAATGGCCGCATGGAAAACCGCCCTGATCTGGCAATGCGGTTCTGGGGCGAGGCCGGTTCAGCATCTTTCCCATGGAAATCGCTTGATACGTGGTTTGTGACTGAAAACAAACGCTGGGGCTATCTGCCGGGTGATCTGGATACCGCTGCTTTGGTGAACCAGACAAACCGGTCCGACCTGTGGATCGAGGCTGCCACCGAACTGGGCCTTGATACATCCGCGCTGGGCGACAGCCGCGGGGTAGAGACATTCTTTGACGGCACCACCTTCGATCCGGCAGACCCCGAAGGCTATCTCGACAGCCTGTCAATCAAGACGATGGTTTAAGGGGGCGGCGACATGAACGTGACTGCGCTTAAATCCAACGCGGCACCGGTCAGTGATACCGGTGACACCCCGACCCAGACACGGGTTTTACCGATCAAAACACCGAAGCCACGCTCGCAATGGCTTGGCCGCGTAAAGGGCGTGTTCCTTGCTAATATTGTGCCGCCGGTTATCGTTGTTCTCGCCCTGTTGGGGTTTTGGGAGCTGATGCTGGCAGGCGGCGGGGCGTCCCTGCCGTCGCCGATCGAGATCTGGCAGCAAAGCGGTGATCTGATCATGGAGCCGTTCTATGTCGCAGGCACGCAGGATATCGGCCTTGGCTGGCGCGTGCTGACATCGCTGGAACGTGTTGCCGTCGGCTTTGGTCTGGCAGCGTTCGTCGGTGTTGCGATTGGTGCAGTGATCGGGCAATCGCTGTGGCTGATGCGCGGTGTGGACCCGCTGTTCCAGATTTTGCGCACCGTGCCGCCCCTGGCTTGGTTGCCCATCTCGCTTGCCGCATTTATGGACAGCCGCCCGAGCGCGATTTTCGTGATTTTCATCACCGCGATCTGGCCGATCATTATCAACACCACTGCCGGTGTGCGGGCGATCCCGCAGGATTACCGCAATATCGCTGCTGTTCTGCGGCTGAAACAATTCGAGTTCTTTACCCAGCTCAT
>PUNR01000088.1 GCA_003551805.1 Loktanella sp. | reverse complement strand
GCAGAACTTCCGGCAAGATCGCGCCATGTCCCAGTTCAACCGATGCCACCAGCCATGACTCTTCGATCAGCTTGCCAACCGAACCTGAAATTGTGGGCCGGATTTCAGTGCCTGCGCTGCCATAGGGCATCTGAGCTTCCAGATCTCGTTGCAGGGTGGTCATATCAACCCCCTGGCCTTCAAGATGCGCCTGGAGCTCTGCGGAGTTGCCAAAAACGACGTGATGAACCCAATGGGCCACCTCGACTGTTGGCGTTTTGCGTTTGACCGCTTCGCCTACCGCGTTTTCCAACGCAGTTTTAAGTTGGGGGTCGAGTTTTCCGACGAGTTTGACCAACTGGACCATGGTTTGACGTCCCTTTTATGCTGCCCTTGGGCGTGTTCGAAGTTTGATGCGGACGGGGAGGGCGTTAACCCGCGAAAGTCCAAGGCAATTGTATTGCCCTAACCGAGTGGCCCGCTCCGCGCGGGCAGACAGACAAGGTGTGCCGACGGCGTCTCGGGGTACGACGGCATAGATTGAAAACGGGGTTGGATAGCGCAGGATCGTTTGCACGATCTTCCATAGGCTTGCCATTAGGTCACCATCCCCCCGCAGGGCGTCAAAGTCAGGGCGGTCGGCGCAAAGGATCTCGATTTCAATCCGGCCTTGCGCGATTCGCCCGAAGCCACCTAGTAGCGCACCCTGACGCAGCCGGTTGTTCTGCCCCTTCCGCCCCAATGAGGTCCGGCAACTGGCATCAATGGCCCATTGCCGATCAAAGCGCGCTTTGACCGTTACACTTCGGCTGGTCCACCACATCAGCGCGCGTCGCAAGCCCGTCAGACTGCGGCTGCGCGACAAAAGTTCGGGACTAAGCTGCATCGCGTTGGGGTTTCCACCGGACAGGCGTGCGATCCTGTCCAGCAGGGTTGGTCTCAGATTTCCGGCATCAAGCGCTGATACCGCGATGGTCTGGCGCTCGGCCTCTAGGGCAAGGGCGTTCAGGCGCTTGTCGAACATTCCAAGGAAATCGTAAAGTGAGCGGTCATCCTCATGCAGACGGCGCAGCATTTCTTCAATCAGGTGGTCGGGCAGGCCACCGTCCATGCTGCGTATCTGCATCAGTCCAAGGGCGGTCCGGTCCATGTGACTATCGACCGATGTGCTGCCTCGATAGCCTGTCCAACTTCCACCATGCGGGAACGGATCAGTCCGGTCCTGAGCGAGCGCCGCGCTGAATTCCGCATCCTGTTGGCGAAAACCCTGCACGGGCTGAAGGTCGCTCAACCTCTTGGTCTGGCCCTGTGTCATGCGGATGCCTGACTGCCGTGACGTCTTGGAAATTGGGCGATCAGACGTGTTTCCCCACGCGCCCGTACACGAAGCTCTATAAATCTGTCATAGCTGACAAAGGAGCGCAGAAACGCGTCCATCACCAGCGCAAAAATCTGATCGGGTACAGGCAGAAGGTCACTGTCGATGACGATCTCGACCACAGATCCGGTGGCCAGAATGACATTGCGGTCAATTTTGACAGGCGCGGTCGCAATCGTTCTGGTCACGCCGATGATTGCCTCGGCGCATGCAGAGTACCCGCTGGGGGCGCATAAATGCAAAACAGAGCGAAGTGTGCGGGCCGGGTCGTCCTCTTCCAGTATTGCGCCAAAATTGCCGTTGACCAATGCCAGTAAATCCCACTGCCAGTTTGCATCCAGTCGCGGCGGCACACAGGCCGTAGGTTCACCATGAAATTGGGCCGATACGCCAGACAGGGCGGACGCCTCGATCCGCGCGGCGGCACCGGGTCTGGGGCGACTGCCATGCGCGCCGTTCGAGCAATAGGTCGCAGCGACAAAGTCGAGTGACGTTCGAGCCCCGCCCTCCATGGAAAAAGACACCTCGCGGCGGCCCGCATCCATTTCGCCGACGAGATGGCGTTCTTGCCAATATGGCCCTTTGGCCCCGGTTTGTCTGGCTCCATCGAACATCTCGGGCAGGCGTACCTCGCCCTCTGAGGTCAGTTCGTACAGGGCGTCCACCCGCAAGATGTGGCACGGCGCGCTGGTTTCCTTCATCGCGGTAACGGGGACGCGGTCCCGGGCATAGTCATAGCGAACCGGCTGCGACAAATTGTGGAATAAATTCAGGCACGGAAGCATGTTCAGGGCCAGATCTGTATCCACAATATCCGTCAGGGCGGCGCTGGAATTGGCGCGCAGGAACAGCCGAATTTCTGCTGTGGGCGACGCAGGCAGCCCACCGGAATAGGTGAAGAAAGCCCCTTTGTCGGGATAGCACAGAAAGTCGCGCAGCATCTCCAGACCCGCAGACTGGGTCATGAAGACAGGCAGATGCGCTGTATCTTCAGAGTGAAGCACCGATTGCAGAGCTTGCGCGGGGCGGTACTCGCCTGCGGTATTCTTGTCGCGGGCCACCGCAATGCCGGTGATACCGGAGACCAGTGCATTGCAGATCCGTTCCTTCTTGCTGCCCTCGGCGGCGACGTAGAATTCTATAGCGTGTCCGGTGATTTCGTTGAGCGGCGTTTCACCGTCCGCGGCTTCGATCGTCAAGCACAGCGCGGCCTCGCAGAAACCTGCGCCACGGGTTGCCGGAAACGAAAACGGGGCTGTTTCGATTCGCACTCCGGTCAGCCGAACCGGCGCCAGTGCCACATCGCGCGCG
>PUNR01000254.1 GCA_003551805.1 Loktanella sp. | reverse complement strand
GTCTGACCCGTAGAGTTCGATCACCAAGGTCGCACCACCACGGTTGATGATGTCTTCGGCCTTGATGACATGGGTGTGCATCGGTGACAGCTGGTCCTGTTTCGAGATCAGCAGTTTTTCCGCGTAACACATGCCGCCACCACGTTGCAGATCGGCAAGCCTGCCATTGCGCAAGGTGAACAGGAAAAGGCCCATTTCGTCATAGCGACCAGCGCCGTAATCGGTGATATCCCAGCCGCAGCGGGCGTCGATCACGGCTTGCGCATCCTGTGCGCGGGCCTTGAACTGGTCGGGCGACCAATAGGCAAAAGGTGGCAGGGCAAAGCCGTGCGACCGGATCATCTGATCCGCCTCGGCCATGATGTCGTTGATGCGTGATCGTTTCATACGCAAAGGCGTAATCGTTTACGAAACCTTGCGCAAGGCCCCTGCGGCCCAGTCGCGGCAGGCGTCACCGAAGGCTGCAAACAAGGGCCGCGAGACCGGATCGGCATCGGCGTTCCATTCGGGGTGCCATTGCACAGACAGCGTGAAACCGGGGGCATCGGCGATATAGATCGCCTCGGGGGTGCCGTCAGGGGCATGGCCATCGACAATCACGCGGGGACCGGGCTGTTTGATCCCCTGCCCGTGCAAGGTGTTGGTCATCACGCTGGGCGCATCCATCAGCCGGTGAAACACACCGCCGGGGCGGAAGGTCACAAGGTGGCGCAGCGCAAATTTTTCGTCCAGCGACCCTTCTGGCGGCATGCGGTGGTTGTCGCGCCCCGGCAGATCACGGATTTCGGGAAACAGCGTGCCGCCCATCGCCACATTCACTTCTTGAAAACCGCGGCAGATGCCAAGGATCGGCTGGCCACGCGCCACGCAAGCGCGGATCAACGGCAGGGTCAGCCGGTCGCGGTCACGGTCAAAGGTGCCGTGGGCGGGGGTTTCTTCTTCACCATATTCTTCGGGATGGACGTTCGCGCGGGCACCGGGGAATAGAAAACCGTCGCAGGTGTCCATCAAGGGATCAAGACACACCATGCCGGGATGCGAAGGCACGATCAGCGGCAAACAACCCGACACAGCGGCCAGTGCTTCGGCATTCATCGCGCCAGAGGCATGGGCGGGATATTGGTCATTGATCAGATACGAACTTGCGATCACTCCGATCACGGGACGGCGCATGGGACTCTCCTATTTGGGCTGGGCTGAAGATAACCACCCGCGCAGAGTATGGAAAGAGAGGCCACGCGCACAAACGGGCATGCACTGGCGCACATGCCCGTTTATATAGCAATTTTCAGGCATGTAGCGCCCGAATAAGGCTTAGGCTTCGCCGGTCAGCCCTGCGGCTTCGATCCCTGCGAGGGCGGCGATGACGTCGTTGTCGGATGTGTCACCAGTGACGCCGACAGCACCGATCACGGCACCTTTTTTGTCGCGCAGCAACACGCCACCCGGCACCGGCACGACCTGCCCGCCGTAAACGCCGTTGATGGCGGCCATGAAATAGGCCTGTGCTTCGGCGCGTGCCATCTGCGCCTTGCCTGCCATGCCCAGCATGACCGACCCGTAAGCCTTGCCATGCGCAATGGCAAAGCGGCCCGGTGCGGCACCATCTTCGCGTTCAAACGCCTTCACATGTCCGCCTGCGTCCAGCACGACGACGGAAAGCGGTTTGAATTCCATCTCGCGCCCTGTCGCAATCGCTTTGCGGATGATCGTGCGCGCCTTGCTGATCGAGATATCTGCCATTGTCCTGTCCTTCGGGTTTAGTGATTGCGTTGCGCTTTAAGTTCCAACCGGCGCTGGTGCAGCACAGGTTCGGTATAGCCGGATGGCTGTTCACGGCCCTTGAATACCAGATCGCAGGCGGCCTGAAAGGCGATGCCGTCGAAATCGGGCGCCATCGGGCGGTAGGCCGCGTCATCCGCGTTCTGTTCATCCACGACGCGGGCCATCTTTTGCATCGCATCCATCACCTGATCGCGGCTAACCACATCATGATGCAGCCAGTTCGCCAGAGCCTGTGAAGAAATCCGGCAGGTAGCGCGGTCTTCCATCAGGGCGACGTTGTTGATGTCGGGCACCTTGGAACAGCCGACACCCTGATCGATCCAGCGGACCACATAGCCAAGGATGCCTTGGGCGTTGTTTTCGACCTCGCGCATTTTCTGCGCATCGGTCCAGCGCTGGTATTGCGCCAGCGGGATATCAAGGATGCTGGACACAAACGCACGCCGCCCGCCTTTGCGCAGGCGCGCCTGCACCGCCATCACGTCGATCTTGTGGTAATGCAGCGCGTGCAGCGTCGCTGCTGTCGGGCTTGGCACCCAAGCGCAATTGGCACCTGATTGCGGGTGGCCGATTTTCTGTTCCAGCATTGCGGCCATCAGGTCGGGCATCGCCCACATCCCCTTGCCGATCTGCGCGCGGCCGGAAAAGCCGCATTCCAGCCCGATATCGACGTTCTGGTCCTCGTAGGCACCGATCCACTGCTTGCGCTTGATGAAATCCTTGCGGCTGAACGGCCCTGCTTCCATCGAGGTGTGGATTTCATCGCCGGTGCGGTCCAGAAAGCCTGTGTTGATAAACGCGACACGGGATTTGGCAGCGCGGATACATTCCTTAAGATTAACAGTCGTGCGGCGCTCTTCGTCCATGATGCCGATCTTGACGGTGTCGCGCGGCAGGCC
>PUNR01000349.1 GCA_003551805.1 Loktanella sp. | reverse complement strand
TGATGGACGGTGATATCCGGGCAAGCGCCTATGACGACGGGTCAACGGATGCGCTGACCGGCGAACAGAAGATCCGCAACTTCAACATCAACTTCGGCCCGCAGCACCCTGCGGCGCACGGCGTGTTGCGGCTGGTGCTGGAACTTGACGGCGAAATCGTCGAACGCTGCGACCCGCATATCGGTCTGCTGCACCGTGGCACTGAAAAGCTGATGGAAAGCCGCACATATCTGCAGAATCTGCCCTATTTCGACCGGCTGGATTACGTGGCCCCAATGAATCAGGAACACGCATGGTGTCTGGCCATCGAACGGCTGACCGGCACCGTGGTGCCGCGCCGCGCCAGCCTGATCCGCGTGCTTTACTCCGAAATCGGGCGCATCCTCTCGCATCTGCTGAACGTGACCACGCAGGCGATGGACGTGGGCGCGCTGACGCCGCCGCTGTGGGGCTTTGAAGAACGCGAAAAGCTGATGGTGTTCTACGAACGCGCCTGCGGTGCGCGGCTGCACGCCGCCTATTTCCGCCCCGGTGGTGTGCATCAGGATCTGCCCGACCAACTGGTCGAAGATATTGACACTTGGGCGCAGACATTTCCCAAGGTGCTGGACGATATCGACGGGCTGCTGACCGAAAACCGGATTTTCAAACAGCGCAACTGCGATATCGGTGTGGTGAACGAACAGGATATCCAGGACTGGGGCTTTTCCGGCGTCATGGTGCGCGGATCGGGTCTGGCATGGGATCTGCGCCGTGCGCAGCCTTATGAATGTTATGACGAATTCGAATTTCAGGTGCCCATTGGCAAGAACGGCGATTGCTATGATCGCTACCTCTGCCGGATGGAAGAAATGCGCCAATCCACCCATATCATCCGTCAGGCCTGCGAAAAGCTGCGCCATGAAAAGGGTGATGTGATGGCGCGCGGCAAGATGACCCCGCCAACCCGCGGCGAGATGAAAACCTCGATGGAGGCTCTGATTCACCACTTCAAACTCTACACCGAGGGTTTCCACGTCCCAGCGGGCGAGGTTTATGCCGCGGTCGAGGCACCGAAGGGTGAATTCGGCGTCTATCTGGTCGCCGATGGCACCAACAAGCCGTATCGCGCCAAGCTGCGTGCGCCCGGCTACTTGCATCTGCAGGCGATGGATTACATCGCGTCGGGCCATCAGCTAGCTGATGTGGCGGCGATTATCGGGACGATGGATGTCGTTTTCGGGGAAATCGACAGATGACGATGGAACAGATTGTCCTTGGTGCGGTTGTCGCATCAGGGTTTTTCCTGTCTGCGCTTGTGTCACGGATGTTTCGGCGGCCTGTTGCCGGTGTCGTCTTTGGTGGCGTGGCGGGCATTGCCTTGTCGGTGGCAGTGTTGACCTATGGTCTTGGTGGACCCGTGGCACCGTCTGCCGACACCACATTGGAAAACTGACGCCGCGCTGGCGGGCGATGTACCGCTGCCGGTCGATCAATCAAAGGATATCGAAAATGAAGCGCGCCCTGTTTATTGTCCCCCTTCTGGCCCTTTCTGCCTGCGCCTATCCGATGGGCATGCCCGCACCGCAGGCAACACCTGCTGCTGTCGTCATGACGCCGCCGCCACCGGCACCGACGGTCAACCCCGGTTCTGCGCGCGAACGGTTTCTGGCTGCCGCTGCCGCCAACGGGTGTGAAGTGAACACCGCCAACACATCGGCTATTCTGGCCGCTGCCACGCTGTCGCAGCCCGACATGGCCCGCGTGATGACCGAACTGCGCGCCGAAGGTGGCGGAGAGATCGCCCCCGATGGCCGGTCCTTCCGCGTGACATCAGGGCGCTGCGTGTGATCTGAATGCGCTTGCCCAGCCTGTCATCTGTGATAGTGGGTTTGCGCAACGGGCGGGCCGCTGTGTCCGCCCTCACTGGCGCTGATCTGCGCCGCTAGATGACCGGGATAAAGAAATGCTACGCCGCCTTTACCACGACCAGCCCGCAACCTTTGCTTTCACTGACGCCAATCTGGCTTGGGCCGAAGCGCAGATCAAGAAATTCCCCGAAGGCCGTCAGGCCTCGGCGATTATTCCGCTGCTGTGGCGCGCGCAGGAACAAGAAGGCTGGCTGACGCGGCCCGCAATCGAATATGTCGCCAAGATGCTCGACATGGCGTACATGCGCGCGCTGGAAGTCGCGTCTTTCTATTTCATGTTCCAGTTGCAGCCGGTCGGGGCCATCGCCCATATTCAGGTTTGCGGCACGCTGTCTTGCATGATCTGCGGCGCCGAAGACCTGATCGGCGTCTGCAAGGAAAAGATCGCCGACAAGGCGCATACCTTATCCGCTGACGGCAATTTTTCGTGGGAAGAGGTCGAATGCCTCGGGTCTTGTGCCAATGCGCCGATGGCGCAGATCGGCAAGGATTATTACGAAGACCTGACCGCCGAAAGACTGGCTGAAATCATCGACGAACTGGCCGCAGGCAAGGTGCCGGTGCCCGGACCACAGAACGGCCGGTTTGCGGCGGAACCTAAGGGTGGGCTGACCTCTCTCAAGGATTTTGCTACTGGCTCGGCCAAATATAACGCCAGCGTACAGGCAGCCGTTGATATCGGTGACAGCGTTAAACGGATCGACGGGACCGAAGTGCCGCTGATCACGCCGTGGGTTGCCAAGGCGAAGAAGCCGGAAAAACCCAAACCGGTCGAT
>PUNR01000158.1 GCA_003551805.1 Loktanella sp. | reverse complement strand
GCACGCCCTTGGTGCTGGATGCGGATGCTGTCAGTTTGCTGGCGCAGGCACCGGATTTGTTTGCGCGCTTGCATGACAAAAGCGTGCTGACCCCGCATGACGGCGAATTTGCGCGGTTGTTTCCTGATCTGGCCCGAACCGGCGGGTCGCGTATTGATATGGTGCGTGCGGCGGCTGCGCGGGCAGGCTGCGTGGTGCTGCTGAAAGGGCCCGATACGGTGATTGCCGATGCGACAGGCCAGTGTTTTGTGCATGGCGCTGTTTACGCGCGCAGCGCCCCATGGCTGGCGACAGCCGGGTCGGGCGATGTGTTGGCGGGGATCATCACGGGCCTGCTGGCGCGCGGTTTTGCGCCGTTGGAGGCGGCGGCCACCGGGGCCCATCTGCATACGTCCTGTGCGCTGGTTTTCGGGCCGGGGCTGATCGCCGAAGACCTGCCCGAGATGCTGCCACAGGTGCTGCGCGGGCTGGCTGTTTGAGGCTTTGTCACAAAGGCAATTTTTCCTCTCGCTTCCCGCCACCAGCTTTGCTAGACAGCGCGCAACGTGGGGCAGGCCCGAAAACCTGCCCCTTTTGATAATGCGGGTGTGGCGAAATTGGTAGACGCACCAGATTTAGGTTCTGGCGCCGCAAGGCGTGGGGGTTCAAGTCCCTCCACCCGCACCAAAGTAGAAAAGAAGGACAGCATATGCAGGTCACCGAGACCCTGAACGAAGGCCTCAAGCGCGGCTACGCCATCACCGTCACGGCGGCTGAACTGGACGCGAAAGTCGAAGAAAAGCTGAAAGAAGCCCAGCCCAGCATCGAGATGAAGGGTTTCCGCAAGGGCAAGGTCCCGATGGCATTGCTGCGCAAGCAGCATGGCCAGCGCCTGATGGGCGAAGCGATGCAGGACAGCATCGACGCCGCTGTGCGCGAACATCTGGACACATCCGGCGACCGCCCTGCGGCCCAGCCCGAGATGAAGATGACCAATAACGAATGGCAGCCCGGCGATGACGTGCAGGTCGATGTGACCTACGAAAAGCTGCCCGATATTCCGGCTGTCGATTTCGCCAAGATTTCGCTGGAACGTATGGTTGTCAAAGCTGATGACGCTGCCGTGCAGGAAGCTTTGGACAATCTGGCCGCGTCACCGCAGGCCGTGTCCTATGAGCCCAAGAAAACCCAAGCCAAAAAGGACGATCAGGTCGTTCTGGATTTCGTCGGCAAGATTGACGGCGAAGCCTTCGAGGGCGGCGCTGCAGAGGATTATCCGCTGGTGCTCGGCTCCAATTCCTTCATCCCCGGCTTTGAAGACGGGTTGCTGAAGGTCAAGGCCGGTGAAACCAAGGATGTCGAAGTCGACTTCCCCGCAGATTACCAAGCCCCTAATCTGGCTGGCAAAAAGGCCGTGTTCACCTGCACGATCAAAGAAGTTCGCGCGCCCAAAGCGCCCGCGATTGATGACGAGCTGGCCAAGAAATTCGGTGCCGAAGACTTGGCTGGTCTGAAAACTCAGATCGCAGACCGTCTGGAAGCGGAATACAAAGGCGCGTCGCGCGCTTTGGCCAAACGTGCGCTGCTGGATGCGCTGGACAAGGAAGTCAGCTTTGATCTTCCCGCATCGCTGGTTGACGCCGAAGCTGGCCAGATTGCCCACCAGTTGTGGCATGAAGAAAACCCTGACGTGCAGGGCCACGATCACCCCGAAATCACACCGACAGACGAGCATAAGTCGCTGGCTGAACGCCGTGTGAAACTGGGCCTGCTGCTGGCTGATATCGGCCAGAAGGCAGAGATCAAGGTCACCGATCAGGAAATGACGCAGGCGATCATGAATCAGGCGCGTCAGTATCCCGGTCAGGAACGCCAGTTCTTTGAATTCGTGCAGCAGAACGCGCAATTCCGCCAGCAGCTGCAGGCGCCGTTGTTCGAGGATAAGGTCGTTGACCACATCTTTGACGCCGCCACGATGACGGACAAAGAAGTCAGCAAGGAAGACCTGCAAAAAGCGGTCGAGAAGCTGGAAGAAGAATAAACCCAAGGCGAAATGCCTGCGGTGGAAAAGGGTGCCTTGGGGCACCCTTTTTTTATGGTGATTGGTGGGGTGTCGGGGTGAACCCCGACCTACGGGCATCTTTTTCCCGTAGGTCGGGGAGTGCGTTAAAGTAGGTCGGGGTTTACCCCGACCCACACAGATACAGTGCGATCGTTAGCCTTCGCTTGGCGTAATCCGCAGCAATGGCGCGCTATCGCCATCGCCCAGCACATAGATGAACCCGTCGTTTGGGCCTACGGCGACGTCGCGGATGCGGTGGCCTTCACCTTCCAACAGGCGGGCGGGGTCAGACACCAGTGCGCCGTCCACTGCGAACAGGCCAAGGTATTGGTGGTAAAGGTTGCCAACCAACAGATGGCCCTGCCAGTCAGGGAAAGCATCGCCATCATAGAACGTCATGCCCGAGGGCGGGAAATGGTCGTCGCGGCCCGGACCCCAGTTATAGACGGGGGCAACAAAGCCGTCACCTTCCTGATGGACGTCGGCGAATTGTTCACCGGTGCGGTAATCGACGCCATAAGCGGCCAAAGGCCAGCCGTAATTTTCGCCGCGCTGCACGATGTTGATTTCATCGCCGCCAGCCTCGCCATGTTCGGCAAGCCAGATTTCGCCAGTCTCGGGATGCACAGTCATCGCCTGAATGTTGCGGTGGCCATAGGACCAGATCGCTGGCGATGCGCCTTCGGCATCCACGAACGGGTTATCGGTTGGCGCGACGCCGTCCAGCGTCAGACGGATCACTGCGCCGTTTTCGGTGCTCAGGTCCTGCGCGATATGGTCGGGGCCAAAGTCTTTGTTGTTCCGGTCGCCTGTGCCCATGTAGATGTGGTTGTCATGAAACACGATGCGCGACCCGTAATGGGCGTCGCTGTCCACGCCGGGGCTGACCTGAAACAGGGTTTCGATATCGTTCACGCTGCCCGAATCCAGATCAAGCGTGCCGCGGCCCAGATGGGTCGTTGTGCCGCCTTCAACCGCGCCGGACCATGTCATGTAGATCACATTGCTGGTCTCGAAATCGGGGGCTAAGGCGACGTCAAGCAGGCCACCCTGACCAGAGGTCGCAACTTCGGGCGCGCCGTCCAGTTGGGTTACTTCACCTGTCTCTGCATTGTAGATGCTAAAGGCACCATTACGGCCCGTCATCAGAATATCGTCGCCATTTGGCATGAATGTCATGGCCCATGGACGCTCTAGCCCTTCGGCGAGCGTCTCGAACGTATAATCATGTGCAAAGGCGGGGGCGCCGATCATAATGGCGGCGGCGGCGGTCATTGATGTAATTTTGGTCATATTACCTCTTTTGAAAACGTTACGTTCGCCATTTAAACGGATACAGGCGCCCAGCGGTTCCGTCACAAGATTGTCAGAACGACACAGGGCGGATTATCTTGACATAGATCATGGACAATACGCGTCTTTGCCAGCAATTGTGGATTCAAGCGAGACAGTCGTTTCCATAGGAGAGTTAGTCGCCGTATTTTGAACCACTTTGTGGAAATTTGCTGCTTGCAGCTTAGGGTTGCAGTGATCGAAAGTCCGATTGTATTGCCTGCGACCCAATCCCCCACAAGGCTTTAAGCGGCTGATCGGAAAGGGAAACCCCACCGATTTGGCACGCAACGTGCAGGTAAAAGTAACAGTGTTTTTCACTTCAGGCGGAAATTTTTAGGAGATGCCATGTTACGTTATTTTGCCGCCCTCGCTGTTGCTTTGCTTGCCATGCCGCAAGACAGTGCTGCCCAATCACGCGACCGGATCGGCTATGGTCGGCTGATCACCAATGATTACTTCGGTGACGGCCATGACCGGCTGCGCACCGGTTCTTTTTCTTCCAGTCGGGTCTGGGGGCCGGCGTGGGACGGTGTCTTGCCGCCGACTTTCGGTGACATCATCGAATTGCGTCTGGGCGCAGAGATCATCATGCCAAGCAACATCCGCAAGCCGCCCGCCGGCGACAGAACCTATGTCGGCCTGCTGACAGCGGGGCTGCATACGCATTTCCGGCAGGCGGGGATGGATATTGCGCTGGGTGGCGATCTGGTTGTCACCGGACCGCAGACACGGCTGGATGACCTGCAAAATGCCTTTCATGAACGGTTCAGCATACCCACCGTGTCCGACCGCGTCCGCGATGCGCAATTGGACGATGCTTTCTACCTGAGCGCAGTGGCCGAGGTGGGGCGCGATCTGACCTTTGGCGGCGCAACCCTGCGCCCCTTTGCAGAAGCGCGCGGTGGCGTCGAAAATCTGGTGCGGGTCGGCTTTGACGTGACACTTAACGATATCATGCGCGACGAATTGATGGTGCGAGATCCGGTCACAGGCCAGCGCTATCGCGCGACACCGGGCCAGCAGAACGGCTTTGCCTTCGTCTTTGGCGGCGATATCGCCTATGTGGACAGCAGTGTGTTTTTCCCCGCTAGCGCCGGATCGGTGCCGCTGGACCGGCGCGACCGGTGGCGCGCGGGGCTGCACTGGCAAAGAGGTATAGCCAAGTTGTTCTACGGCCTGACCTATATGGGCGAAGAATACGAAGGTCAGCCCGAAGCGCAGGTCATCGGATCCCTGCGTCTAGATTTCCGGTTCTAACGGGGTAAGGCCCCGACAAAGAAAAAGGGCCGCTGGCGAATGCCGCGGCCCTTTCCAATCGGTCTGGGACCGGATCAGTTGTCGTCGTCGCCGAATTCGTCGGCGGCGCTGCCCATTTCGTCGAACAATTCCTGAATTTCAAATTCAGCGGCTGCCTCTTCTTCGGCGGCCAGTTCGGCGATGGATTTACCGGCTGCTTGCAGTTCAGCCTCGTCCTTGGAACGCGCGACGTTCAGTGTGATCGTCACGGTGACTTCGGGGTGCAGGACGACATCGACGTCGTGCAGACCCAGATCCTTGATCGCGCCTTTCAGCACAACCTGGTTCTTGTCGACGCTGAAACCGTCGGCAGTTGCGGCTTCGGCGGCGTCACGTGTTGTGACCGACCCGTAAAGCGCACCACCATCGGATGCCGACCGGATCACGACAAAAGTCTGACCGTCGAGCTTTTCGCCCAGCGATTCGGCTTCTTTGCGGCTTTCCAGATTGCGGGCTTCCAACTGTGCTTTTTCAGCTTCGAAACGGGCGAGGTTCGCCGCGTTCACGCGCAGGGCTTTGCCTTGGGCCAGCAGATAGTTGCGGGCATAGCCGTCCTTGACGGAAACGACTTCGCCCATCTGACCGAGCTTTGCCACGCGTTCGAGTAGAATGATATCCATTTCAGATGTCCTTACTTAACAGCGTATGGCAGCAGGGCCAGGAAACGGGCACGCTTGATCGCACGGGCGAGGGCGCGCTGGTTCTTGGAACCGACAGCAGTGATACGGGCTGGCACGATTTTGCCACGCTCGGAGATATAGCGCTGCAGGGTGCGTGTGTCTTTATAGTCGATCTTCGGGGCGCTATCGCCTTCGAACGGATCGGACTTGCGGCGGCGGAAGAATGGTTTGGTTGCCATGATTGCTATCCTTTAATGATCAACGACGTTCGCGGCGTTCGCCGCCACGATCAGGGCGGTCGCCCCGGTCACCGCGCTCTTCGCGCTTTTGCATCTGCACGGATGGGCCGTCTTCGTGTGCGTCGACCTTGATGGTCAACACGCGCATGACGTCATCATGCAGGCGCATCAGACGTTCCATTTCCTGGATCGCCGCTGCGGGTGCATCGGTGCGCAGCAGGGCGTAGTGGCCCTTGCGGTTCTTGTTGATCTTATAGGCCATCGTTTTGACGCCCCAATATTCGTTTTCCAGCAGCTTGCCACCGTTGTCGGTCAGCACCGTGCCGAAATGTTCGATCAAGGCTTCGGCTTGCGTGTTGGACAAGTCCTGACGCGCAATCATCACATGCTCATATAGCGGCATGTATACTCCAGTTCTTTTCTCGGCGCATTTCAAAGGCGGGGCAGTGACCCTTCTGCACCCCAGCCACGAGAGTCTGCGCAGTTCATTACAATACACAGAAGGATGGGGCCTTATACGCAGGCTGGCCCGCGATGCAAGCCCGCTGTGACAGGCCATAGGCAGGCCGTGTTCGCCTGAACATGTCATGTGCATTTCTGCGGGATTGCGACCGGTGGGGGTGTTCATTCTATAAGCAGCACACATGAAACGCCCATCAGGAGCATCCAAATGAAAAACATCTTTGCCGCCGCCGCCCTTGCGACCTTTGCCGCAGCCCCCGTTGTCGCCGAAAACTATGCGCTTGACGCAAGCCACAGCCAGATCGTGTTCAGCTATGACCACCTTGGCTTTTCAACCACCTATGGCATGTTCTCGGGTTTCGAGGGCGAAATCGTCTTCAATCAGGAAGACCCCGCCACATCGTCAGTGAACGTGTCGTTCCCCGTCCGCACCATGCTGACCGGCTGGGAAGGCCGTTTCGAGCATTTCATGAGCGGTGATTTCTTTGACGCTGCCGATGATGAGATGGTGACTTTCACCTCGACATCCATCGAAGTGACCGGCGACGACACAGCCCTGATCACAGGCGATCTGACCCTGAACGGCATCACCAACGAAGTCGTGCTGGACGCCAAGCTGAACCAGGCAGGTGTGCACCCGATGGAAGAGCGTGAATGGGCCGGTTTCGACGCCACAACAACATTGCTGCGGTCCGATTATGAAGTCGGCGCGTTTGCACCGTTTGTCAGCGACGAAGTGCAGGTCATGATCTCGATCGAGGCGATGCTGGCTGAATAAGCGACCAAGGTCGGTTTTTATGACGTAAACCAGTTGTCCGGTTAGCATTAGCGACAGGTATTTTATCAGTATAAGACCACACCGGAGCAATCCGGTGTGGTCTTTTTTTGGTTTTGTTGTGTAGCGGGGTGAACCCCGCCCGATGATGGCGAAACCTTGATGCGAAATCTGTAGGTCGGGGTTAACCCCGACCCTCACCCGCAAGGCGGGCTAAACCCCGCCCTACCGTGTTGCGCTGACTTGCAACGTTACATCCACGCTGAACCCGAGCGAGCTTTCGTCCGCCATCGACGCCCCGATGCCAAAATCGCGGCGGTCAAGCGTCAATGTGCCGGCCATCTGCGCGGTGTCGCCTTCTATCGTCAGATCGAAGGGGAAGGTGACAGGCACGGCGCTGTCCTTGATCGACAGCACACCGTCGGCGGTATAGCTGCCCGCATCTTCGATGATCGCGCCAGTGAAGGTCGCAGTGGGGAAAGTGGCGGCGTCGAAGAAATCTGCGCCCATGGCCTGTGATGTGACCGACCCCAGCGTCAGCGATTGGATCAAGATGGTTGTTGTGACCTCGCCTGCGGCACCAGTCACGTCGGGGTCAAAGCTGATCGCGGCAGTCCAGTCTGCGAAACGGCCCTGCACATCGCTGCCCAATTGCGCAACGGTGATGCCGATCTCGCCCTCGGTCACTGTCCATTCAGAGGATACGGCAGCCAGCGCCTCGGTCGGCATGCTTTCGTGGTCGCGGAACAGGCCCGCAGCAGCGGCGCCACCTGTCGCCAGCGCGAATACCGCAATGGCACCGACAGGCGCAGCAAGGCTGCCGCGATGCGCAGGGACCAGTGGGGCGTCGGCGGGGCCAAACCACATCCGGCGCAGGGTGGCGTCCTTGTCGATGAAATGATGTTTCAGCGCGCCTGCGATATGCAACAGGATCGAAGCGATCATGATCTTGCTGAACAGCCAATGCACAGCGGCGGCGGCTTCGGCGACGGCTTCGTCCTTGGGGACAAATGGCAGGTTCTGGCTGATCGGCAACCAGATCGGGGCAAACCCTGCGGTGGCTGCGTGATGCACCCAGCCCGACAGCGGCACTGCGACCAGTGAGATATAAAGTGTCCAATGCACCACTGACGCCAGCGCCGATTGCACCTTGTGGTCGTGGTTCAGATCACCGGGTTTTGGCTGTGTCACGGCCCAGACGATCCGCGCGAGGGCGACAGCAAAGACCAGCACGCCCAGCGTTTTATGCACGGAAAACACCTGCGCTTTTAACGCCAGTTCCGCATCGGTCTGATATGGCAGCGCGTTGGCGATCAGGCCCAAAGGCACCAATGCAAGGATCAGCAAGGCAGTCAGCCAGTGGAATGTCTTGGTCACCGACCCGTAGGTCTGCATTGTATTGGAAGCGGGCATCGTTATCTCCTGTAACTTGTTGACTGGCAGATAGCAGCGCCTGACCTACGGGCAAAGGCACGCCCATGCAGAGGTGTTGTGCATCTGTGCTGCATTGCTTGCCGTGCGCCGTGCCAGCGGCTAAACCCGTCGCCAAGCAATGAATAAGGAGCAAGGCCAGATGCGGGCATTCGTTTTTCCCGGCCAAGGGGCACAGACAATCGGGATGGGGCAGGCGTTGGCAGCGGCCTATCCATCGGCACGCGCCGTTTTCGACGAGGTGGACGAGGCATTGGGCGAAAAGCTGTCCAGCCTGATCTGGGAAGGCGATATCGCCGAACTGACCCTGACCCAGAACGCCCAGCCTGCGCTGATGGCCACGTCATTGGCTGCAATGGCTGCGCTGGAATCGGAAGGCGTCAATGTGACAGCGGCCAGTTTTGTCGCGGGCCATTCGTTGGGCGAATATTCCGCGCTGGCCGCCGCCCGCGCGCTGTCCATCGCTGATACTGCCCGCCTGTTGCGCATCCGTGGCCGTGCCATGCAAGAAGCCGTGCCTGTGGGCATCGGCGCGATGGCGGCGCTGCTGGGTCTTGATTTCGAACAGGCCCGCGCGGTCGCCGAAGAAGCCGCACAGGGCGAGGTTTGCCAAGCCGCCAATGACAATGACCCCGGGCAAGTCGTGGTGTCCGGTCACAAGGCCGCCGTTGAACGCGCGCTGGATATCGCCAAGGCCAAGGGCGCCAAACGCGCGATCCTGCTGCCGGTCAGCGCACCGTTCCATTGCAGCCTGATGGGGCCTGCGGCAGACGTGATGGCTAACGCGCTTGACGGTGTGACGATCAACGCGCCCGCCGTGCCTTTGGTCGCCAATGTGCTGGCCGATATCACCCAAGACCCCGCAGAGATTCGTAAATTGCTGGTGGCACAGGTCACAGGGTCGGTCCGCTGGCGCGAAAGCGTGGGCTTTATGGCGGCACAAGGTGTCACCGATGTCTACGAAATCGGTGCAGGCAAGGCGTTGTCCGGCATGGTCAAGCGGATCAACCGCGACCTGACCGCCACCGCCATAGGCACCCCCGAAGACGTGGCGGCGATGGCTGCTGCATTGCATGAATAAAGGAATGAAGATGTTTGATTTAACAGGAAAAACGGCGCTTATTACGGGTGCTTCGGGTGGTATCGGCGGCGCGATTGCCAAGGCGCTTTACGATGCGGGTGCGACGGTGGCCTTGTCCGGCACACGGGTCGAACCACTGGAACAGCTGGCTGCGGAACTGGGTGACCGCGCGCATGTGCTGCCCTGCAACCTGTCCGATGCAGAAGCCGTGACAGCCCTGCCCAAACAAGCTGCCGATCTGATGGGCAGCGTCGATATTCTGGTCAACAACGCCGGCATCACGCGCGACAACCTGTTCATGCGGATGTCCGATGATGAATGGTCATCGGTGCTGGAGGTCAATCTGACATCCACCATGCGCCTGTGCAAAGGTGTCATTCGTGGCATGATGAAGGCGCGCTGGGGGCGGATCGTGAATATCTCGTCCATCGTGGGGGCAACCGGCAATCCCGGGCAGGCGAATTATGCAGCAAGCAAGGCAGGTCTGGTGGGCATGTCGAAATCCATCGCCTACGAGGTCGCGAGCCGCGGCATTACCGTCAATTGCGTCGCGCCGGGGTTCATCACCACCGCGATGACTGATAAACTGACTGACGACCAGAAATCGGGTATCCTGACACAGGTGCCCGCAGGCCGGATGGGCGAAGCACAAGAGATTGCCGCCGCCGTGCTTTATCTGGCCAGTAACGAGGCTGCCTATGTCACAGGTAGCACCTTGCATGTGAATGGCGGTATGGCCATGCTGTAGAACGGGCGAGGCGGGGAATCCGTTTGCCAAGGCGGAATTCTCTGCTATTAGCCTCGCAGCTTGAACTGCGGTGTAATGTCCGCTTTGCTAAATCCCGCAAGGGAATCTTAAAACGGGCGCTTGCCCAGAAATACATGAGGAATTGACATGAGCGATGTCGCAGACCGCGTACGCAAGATCGTTGTAGAGCACCTTGGTGTTGAAGAGGACAAGGTCACAGAATCTGCGTCCTTTATTGACGACCTTGGCGCAGACAGCCTTGATACCGTCGAATTGGTCATGGCTTTCGAAGAAGAATTCGGGATCGAAATTCCTGATGACGCTGCCGAAACCATCCAGACTTTTGGCGACGCCGTGAAATTCATTTCCAGCGCGCAGTAAAATCAGACCCATCCGGGTTGCAGGCGGCGTCCCAAACGGGGCGCCGTTTTGCTTATCCGGTGCGGGTTTGCGCCAAAGTGTAAATCCGTGCCCTTGCCCCTGTATAGCGGGCTGGGTTATCAAGACGAAAATACACCAAGAGGTGAGGGCATTATAATGCGTCGTGTCGTTGTAACAGGTCTAGGGCTGGTCACACCCCTTGCCGACGGGGTTGATGAAACATGGCAGCGCCTGCTGGCGGGTCAATCAGGTGCAGGCAAGATCACCGGTTTCGATCCCAGCCGCCTGACCACGCAATATGCGTGTGAAGTGCCCTTGGGCGATGGCACCGACGGCACGTTCAATGCCGACAAATACATGGATGCCAAAGAACAGCGCAAGGTTGATACCTTTATCATGTTCGGCATGGCCGCAGCCCAGCAAGCGATCGAGGATTCAGGCTGGATGCCCGAAGCCCGCGAAGATCAAGAACGCACTGGCGTGATGATCGGGTCGGGTATCGGGGGGCTTAATTCCATCGCCAACACCGCCGTCATGATGGCCGAAAAAGGCCCGCGCCGCGTGTCGCCTTTCTTTGTGCCGGGCGCGTTGATTAACCTTATCTCTGGTCAGGTGTCGATCCGTTACGGGTTCCGTGGCCCGAACCACGCTGTTGTCACCGCCTGTTCGACAGGGGCCCATGCCATCGGCGACGCGGCCCGCCTGATTATGTTCGGCGACGCCGATGTGATGATCGCTGGCGGCGCAGAGGCCGCGATTTGCGAATTGGGTATTGCCGGTTTCAACGCTTGCAAGGCGCTGTCCACCGCCCACAACGATGACCCGACCAAGGCCAGCCGCCCTTGGGACCGCGACCGTGACGGTTTTGTCATGGGCGAAGGGGCAGGGATCCTTGTGCTGGAAGAATATGAACACGCCAAGGCGCGCGGCGCGAAAATCTATGCCGAGGTGCTGGGCTACGGTCTGTCCGGTGACGCCCATCACATCACAGCACCTCCGCCCGATCACGAAGGTGCCGAACGCGCCATGCGTGCGGCCTGCCGCAACGCCAAGATCGACCCAAGCCAGATTGACTATGTCAACGCGCATGGCACATCGACCATGGCCGATACGATCGAGCTTTCTGCTGTCGAACGCCTTGTCGGGCCAGAGGCTGCGGCAAAACTGACCATGTCATCGACCAAATCCGCCACCGGCCATTTGCTGGGTGCTGCAGGCGCGATCGAGGCGGTGTTTTCCATCCTCGCGATCCGCGATCAGGTGGCGCCACCGACGATCAACCTTGATAACCCCGATGTCGAAACCGTCGTCGACCTGTGCGCCAACAGCAAACGGGAACGCCGGATTGATATCGCCTTGTCGAATTCCTTTGGCTTTGGCGGCACCAATGCCAGCGTGATTTTCGGGAAACCAACCTGATGTGGCGGCATATCGCGGCAAATGCGCTGACTTTCTTTATCGTCGCCCTGTTTCTTCTGGCAGGTGCGATCGGCTGGGGAACCAAGCAATACCGCGATCCCGGGCCACTGGCCCAAGCGATCTGTTTTCAGGTGCCAAGCGGTGCGTCGATGTCCAGCGTTGCCGACCGTCTTGCGCAGAATAACGCGGTATCCTCGGCCATGATCCTGCGGGTGGGTGCCGATTACAGTGACAAGTCCGGCCTGTTGAAAGCAGGCAGTTTCCTGCTTCCGGAACGGGCGTCCATGGACCAGATCATGGACATCATCACCCGCGGTGGGGCCAATACCTGCGGCACCGAAGTCGTCTACCGGATCGGCGTCAATCAGGCGCAGGCCGTGGTGCGCGAACTTGATCCCGCGACAAACCGCTTTGTCGAGGTGGTGAATTTCGACCCCTCATCAGAGGACGTGCCAGAAGAATATACCGAGGTGCTTGAACAGGCCGACACACGCTACCGTCTGGTCCTGGCCGAAGGTGTGACCAGCTGGCAGGTCCTGAACGCGATGCGCGCAATCGATACGCTGGAAGCGGATGTGTCCGAAACCCCGCCCGAAGGCACGCTTGCCCCCGCCAGCTAT
>PUNR01000142.1 GCA_003551805.1 Loktanella sp. | reverse complement strand
GCCTTCGGGGTTCAGATCGACGGTCAGGTAACGGACCAGCGATTCTGGCACGTCGATCCACATGTCGATGACACGACCAATGACTTCACCATCACCACCGACGACAACCTTGCCGCGCGGATCGGTCCCGGCAGAGACCTTGAATTCCGGCAGCATCGCCATCGGCTTGATCTTGACGTGGCCATGGGCATCCAGTTCAGGGATATCACGGCGCGGTGCCCAAGCGGCGGGACCAACACCGTCGATCATCGGATCACCGGTCGGGATGTAAGGCGAACCAGCCGCACGCGAGCTTTGCGCCAGCGCCAGATCGCCACGATCACCGCGCTGACCGCTTGGAAAGACCATCTCGCCACGGCCATCGCGCAGCTTATAGGTTTTGTCGGCTGGTACGGGGAACGGACCCTGGTTCGGGGCTGGCTTGCCCTCTTCATCCACAAGCGGATAGCCTTCGCGCATGTTTTCGGTCTGAAGGTAGTAAACCAGACCTGCAAAAAAGATCCAGAAAGCCCAGATTGCTACGCTCGCCAGATCGATATTTCCTAATAATGTGTTGCCAACCATGGTGTGGTCCTTTCGGCGTTCAGGTCGGGAAGTCTGACAATTCCAGCTTGGCAGACCCCCGTTGTGTTATCGGCCGCAGCCGCACAAGCGGCCCCAGCACAATCAGGGTGATAAATAGAAGGGCAATTTCGGTGTGATACACGACCGAATACCCGGTGGCAGGCGTGGCGAGCGCCTCTCCTAGTAAGCCGTTCCCGGCGGCATGGTTTACAAGGTCACGCATCGTGCCCCCGATAAAGATGGACAGGCCAGCGCCGGTGGCTTGTGCAGCCCCCCAAGCACCCAAGGCCAGACCGCGACCGGCGCGGCCAATGGCGGGCATTGTCATCGCGGCGGTCAATGTCGACACGCCAAACAGGCCAGAGCCAAAACCGATCAGCCCGGCGCCCATATAAAACAAAAGGTTCGACCCGACCGGCGCTGCAAAGATCACGGCACAAAAGGCGACAACACCGGCAAGAATACCGCGCGAACACATGCGGTAGGGGTCAATCCCCTTGGCAAGCCAGTTGGCCGCAAAGGCAAACCCGACCAGCGCGCCGCACGCCCACATCGCCGTCAGCATCGTGGTCGCAGACACCGAAAGCCCAAGGATTTCGCCGCCGTAAGGTTCCAGCAGCACATCTTGCATGTTGAACGCCATTGTTCCGATAAACACGACCGCCAGCAAACGCCCGGCATCGCCACCCTTGGCCAGATCATTCCAGGCTTCGCGGAACGTCGGCCCGGGGGCTTCGCGCTGTGCTTTGGTCATGGGGGCGACGCGTTCCTGTTTCCACAAGGCGATCAGGTTCAACAGCAACGTAACCACCGCTGTGCCCTGCACCACCTGCACCAGACGCAGCGGGCTGTAATCACGCAGCAAAGCCCCGATAATCAGCGCAGCAACCGCCATGCCGACAAGGTTCATGACATAAAGCAGGGCAACGACCTTGGGCCGTGTGTCATCAGTCGCACGATCAGCGGGCAGCGCCAGACCGGCGGTCTGGGTCATGTGCATCCCGACACCCGTCAGCAAAAACGCCAGCCCCGCGCCAAGATAGCCAAACCAGCCCGCGTCAATCGCGCCATCGCCTGCCAGCGCCAGCAGCGCCATCGGCATGATCGCAAGGCCGCCGAATTGCCACATCGTCCCGAACCACAGGTAAGGGATACGTTTCCAGCCAATGGCGGACCGGTAATTATCAGATTTGAAACCAACCAGCGCTCGGAACGGGGCGACCAATACGGGAATTGCGATCATCAGCGCCACAAGGGTCGATGCGATGCCCAGTTCGACAATCATCACCCGGTTCAGCGTACCCAGCAGCATCACAGCCGCCATGCCCACCGACACCTGAAACAGCGACAGACGCAACAGTTGGCTCAGCGGCAGATCATCACTGACCGCATCGCTGAAGGGCAACAGGTTGATCGATATCCGCTTGAGCGATGATGCCTTGAAAATCATGGCTGCGCCCCTTCAAAAACCAAGGCGTTGGAGATGTAGAAACCCGATTTCACCCGTTCGACATCGCGCAGCGCCCCTTTGACGCCCGCCTTGCGCAAGGCATCGGCAACGCCTGCGGTGGTATGCGGGATCATGACGGGGCTGCGGTCGGCGGCAGGAAACAGCTTGCCCGCGCGCCACATCAGCATCAGCGCAGGGGTGCGCGGGGCAAGGGTAAAGACGAATTTGCCGTTGATCCGGGCAGAAGCCCGATCCAGCAGCGCCGCGATATCGGGGGCGTTGTAATAGATGAGCGAATCCATCGCCAAGGCATGGTCAAAATGGCCCTGCGTCGCATCCAGCATGTCGCCCGCGACCCAGGTGATCGTGCCGGGCAGACCGGCTGGCATCCGCTTTGCGCCAATCTCGACCAGCGCGGGGGATATATCCACCGCCACCACATCCGCCCCGCGCTGCGCCAGTTCCACCGCCATCGCCCCCGTGCCGCAACCCGCATCAAGGATCCGCGCGCCGCGCAGATCGTCGGGCAGTTGCGACAGCATCAGCGCACGCATCCGGTCGCGGCCCGCGCGCACGGTCGCCCGCACGCCTGACACCGGCGCGTCAGACGTCAACCGTTCCCAGACCTTGGTCGCGGTACGGTCGAAATAATGTTCAACCCGGTCACGTGTGGCGGCGTATTCAGTC
>PUNR01000272.1 GCA_003551805.1 Loktanella sp. | reverse complement strand
TTTGCGGTAAAGCGAGTAGTACGTGTTCCGCAGAATTGTAAAAAGCCATGCGCGCAGGTTTGTTCCAGCTTGAAACTTGTCAAAGTTGCCCCAAGCTTTGACCACAGCATCCTGCACTAGGTCATCAGCCGCCGCAGCGTTGCGTGTCAAGCTCATGGCGAAGGCGCGCATGGCTGGCAGATGCGATACAAGTTCGTCGCGCGGATCGGGGTGTGCGTCTTTCTCGACTGTCACGATTTTCCCTTTCCGGCTTTGGATGCGTTTTGTTCATCGCTCTCGCGCAGCTGCGCGAGCAGTTTTGCAAAACGGTCCGGTATGGGGTCACCTGCCGCATCGGAATAGACCCGGCGCAGATTTTCGTCGATCTGCCGGTCCAGATTATCTTTGGAATTTTTTTGTGCCATGCTGCCCGCTGTCATTTCACCACAGTGACAACATCAATTACGTCACTATATACCACTAACACCGCCGCCGTGGTTTGGTTCCATAGTCTTTGCATCTTTTTTACGGATTTATCTAGCGCAAGCCGATCACAGGCCAGTCGCAGCCGCGTGATTTTTTTACACCGGGCGGGAACCACCCTGCAGATGCAGCGTTAGGTAACCAGCAAGATGCAAATAACAGATCAAGGATGAGTAACATGGCACAAGCAAAAGTAACCGCAGGTAACGGCACGCCGCAGGAAAATATGGACCAGTTGGCAGAGCAGATGTCTGTGCTGCGCAACGACATCGCCGCGATTTCCAAGTCGCTCGCCGATCTGGGTGGTTCAACCAAAGATGCCGCAATGCAAAGCGCCAGAGAAGCAGCCGCTGAACTGCGTCAAAAGGGCGAAAAGCAGCTGCACCAAGCACAGGATCGCGCTGAAGAGTTGGGCCAACAAGCCGCTGACGCCGTGCGTCAACAGCCAGCTGCCGCTGTTGGTCTGGCCGTTGGTGTGGGCTTTCTGTTGGGTTTCCTGACAGGTCGGAAGTAAGTGATGTCAGGTCTTATGATTGACCTTCGCAGCCGCGCGCGCCTTGCTGCCCGCGCGGCTGCTTTCTCGGCGGTCGGGGTCGTTTTTGCGCTGACGGGCCTTGCGTTTCTGACGGTGGCGCTTTGGCTGGCACTCGCGATTTATGATAGCGCGCTCCTAGCTTCGGCTGTCGTCGGTGTGCTTTATCTCGTGCTGGGTTTGATCTTTTTGATGATCGGTGGACGCGGTAAAGTGCCCCCTGTGCAGATGCCACAGCAGCAGGCACCGTTTGCGACCGACGGTCCTTACGATCCGTTTCTGCGCATGGCCGAGGCATTTGCGGTAGGGATGGCTGCAGGTCGATCCGCGCGTCGGCCACGGCGGTGATATCTTACTGACCATCAGAGTCAGGGTCGGTTAATTTTCGGGAGTTTGCGTTCATGGTGACCACATGTGAAAAGTGTCCGCTACGCAAACGACCGATTTTTGACCCTATGACAGAGCGTGAGGTCACCTTCATGCAAAGCTTCAAATCCGGTGAACTGAAAATCGCCAGCGGTACAACGCTGATGATGGAAGGGTCCAATTCCCCCCAGCTTTACACAAATCTGCGCGGCATGGGCTTGCGCTATAAAACATTAGAGTCGGGCGACCGGCAGGTGATCAACTTTGTGATGCCGGGTGATTTCATCGGTCTGCAGGCGGGTGTGATGCGTGAAATGCAACATTCGGTCGAAGCCACCTCTGACATGGTTTTATGTGTGTTTGACCGCAAACGCCTGTGGGAATTGTTTCGCGACCAACCCGGACGGGCGTTCGATCTGACATGGCTTGGCGCAGTCGAGGAACATTTCCTTGGTGAAAGTCTGGCCATCCTTGGCCATATGAACGGTATCGCCCGCGTTGCGCGCGCGCTGATCCGTTTGTTCAACCGCGGCGCCGCCGTGGGGCTGGTGGATGGCAACACGATGCCGTTGCCCTATAAGCAACAAGACCTTGCCGATGCTTTGGGACTGTCTTTGGTTCACACTAACAAGACGCTGAAAAAGCTGCGTGAAACGGGCGCTGTGACATGGCGCGACGGCGTTCTGGATATCCACAACTATGATGCACTGTGCGACCTTGCGGATCTTGAAAAAGATCACAAACCGGTGTGTCGGCCAATATTGTAAGGCGCAAAACGTTTTTCCGGCGGGATCGTTCCCCAAAAATTTGGGCTTTATTTTTGCGCTCGGATGCAACTCTGGGCGCTTTGCGTTGTTGGTAAGTCATAAGGCAGTGCGCTTTCGCGCTGCCATTCGCACTCAATCTAGGAGTACCAATATGAAACGTATTCTTGCAACAACCGCCCTTGTTGCGCTGACGGCGATGCCCGTTTTCGCGCAGACCGACGCCACCGATCCGGCAGCGACAGAAGCAGAAGTCGGCACGACCGATATGATGGACACCGCCGATCAGCAGGTCGCGCCATCTGACCTGATCAACCGTGACCTGTATGCCAGCAGCGCAGACATGGCGCCCGGATTGGTTCCCGGCACCGTGGAAGAACCTGCCGATGACTGGGACAATGTCGGTTCAATCGACGACCTGATCCTGACCCCCGACGGTCAGATTGACGCGATCATCGTGGATGTTGGCGGCTTTTTCGGGATCGGCGCGCGTCAGGTCATCGTCGAGATGTCCGAAGTGACACTGGTTGATGAAACAGGGTCCGAAGGTGAATTCTTTGTTGTCTACAACGGCGTGTCGTCTGAACTGGAAGACC
>PUNR01000423.1 GCA_003551805.1 Loktanella sp. | reverse complement strand
GACTAAAAATTCTTTTATACTCATCACCACAAGACAACCGTGAAACCCGCAAAATGTAATCAAAAGATAGCTGATTGGTATCGAAAAGATACCTGACTGAAAGTACACGTATATGGCGAAATTGCCTATAACATGGCTTAATATTGCCATAATCTTGCCTTGTTTGTGTTTTCCGTGCTATACCTGTGTCAAGATCAGTGCCTTTTGGCGGGGGAGGGTGCGGCGTCTTACCCGGTTGCTTGAAAGCGCTTGCCTATCGGCGCGGGACCGTTTCATGCTTGGCTGTGATTTTTAAAAAGGCTGGTTGGTTTGTGATGGCAGCACCGATTGACGGTATCATCTGGCGTGCAGATTCCAGGATGTTGCGTTTTGGTCTGGTCGAAGGCAACGTCAAGGAAATATTGGGGTATAGCGCTGCTGACTGTCTGGCCGCAGATGGCTTCTGGCAGTCCAGGCTGCATCCGAAAGACGCCGACGGTATCATTGCACGCTTTGCGACGCTGGCGCAGCAGCGCGGCCCCCATCGGCTTATCTATCGGTTGATCGCGGCAGACGGGCGGATCGTCTGGGTGCAGGACAATATCACCATTAACCAAGAAGCCGGGGAAGTGATGCTGTCTGGCGTCATGGTCGATGTGACCGCGCTGGTCGAGCAGCGCGACCAGATCAAAACGGCAAGCCGGAAAAATGCGCATTTTCGCGCCCTCTATAATCTTGTGCCGGTCGCTATCTGGGAAGAGGAATGGTCAGACCTGCTGGTAGAGTTGCGGGCCCTGCATGCGCAGGGTGTCACCGATATCACCAAACATGCGCAGAAAACGCCGGGCTTTATCGACTTCATGCTGACCCGTCTTTCGGTGCTGGCGGTCAATCCTGCCGCCGTTGACATGTTTCGCGCTGGAACTGCCGCCGAACTGATCGACCGCGCCCACGAGGTGTTTGACGCCGATCAACCTTTTTCGGTGTTTTTATCCGCGCTTGATGCGATTCTGCACGGTTCGCGCCGGATCGAAGGTATCACGACATTGCGCCGCCTGACCGGTGAACGTTTCCATGTGCAATACCGGATTGCGCTGCCAAAGCTGAACGACAAAAAGGCCCGTGTCGTGATCTGCGAAATGGACATCAGCGCCGAACGTGCCGCCAATGAACGGTTCGAGTTGGTGACCCGCGCGACCGCTGATGTGATCTGGGATTTCGACATCTTGCAGGACACCATCTGGGTCAGCGACAGCAGCCATCGGATTTTCGGGATCAATGCGGCAGAGTTTTTGGACGGCCTGCCGGCATGGACTGCGCGTATCCATCCTCATGATGTGGAAAATACCCTGCGCAATCTGGACCAGAACCTGAAATCCGGCAAAGATATGTGGGAAGAAAAGTACAGGCTGCGTATCGGTGACGACAGCTATGCATGGGTCCGTGCCGACGGGTTTATTCTGCGCGATCCGTCCGGTGCTGCGATACGGATGGTCGGCAGTCTGGTCGACATAACAGAACAGCAGCGGCTGGAAGAACAGCTTTCGCAGGCCCGCAAGCTAGAGGCGATCGGCAAACTGACAGGCGGGATGGCGCATGATTTCAACAATCTGCTGACCGTGGTTATGGGCAGTCTGGATTCACTGGAAGACCGTGTCGGTGATGACAGCGTGTCGCGCCAGTATCTGGATGTTGCCAACCGCGCCGTTGACCGCAGCGCGCAGTTGATCAACCGGCTTTTGTCTTATGCCCGCAAACAGCCGATGGTCGTGCAGACGGTCGATGTGGCGCGCCAACTATTCGAGATACGTTATATCCTGCAAAGCAGCTTGGGCGACGATGTCACCTATGCGGTGATTGATGATCCCGATCTGTGGCATTGCCTGACAGACCCCGGACAGCTTGAAAGCGCGCTTTTGAACCTGTGCATCAACGCACGCGATGCGATGCCCCGCGGTGGCAAGCTGATGATCGAAATGCACAATGTTGATGTCCGTGCCGATAGCGCCCTGATCAAGCAAGGGTTGGCGGAAGGGCGCTATGTACAGCTGTCAGTCACCGATACCGGCGAGGGTATGGATGAGGCGACGGCGGAAGCTGCCTTTGATCCGTTTTTCACGACAAAGGAATTCGGCACCGGCAGCGGGCTTGGCCTTTCGATGGTGCAGGGTTTTGCGCATCAGTCGCGCGGTATCGTCACAATACAGTCCGAACTCGCCAAGGGCACAACCGTCACGCTTTATCTGCCCGCGATCCGTGCTGCCAATCCAATCGGCAATGTGGATGCGCCCGCCGAGCAAGTCACCAAGGCCAGCGCGGGCCATGTGCTGCTGGTCGAGGATCAGGATATCGTCCGCATCCATATGGCGGGATTGCTGGAACGTATGGGCTATCATGTGACATCTGCCGCTACGGTCACGCAGGCCAGTGCTATCCTGTCTGCCGACATGTCGATTAATTTGGTGTTCACCGATGTGAATCTGCCCGGTGGCGAATCCGGGCTGGAACTGGGCGAGCATGTCCAAAAAATGCGGCCCGGTTTGCCGGTCGTTTACATGTCAGGGTATTCAGACACCGTGGCAGGGGCCGACAAGGTGTTGCGCGAAGGACAGAATTTCCTGCGTAAACCGTTCCGGCGCAATGAGCTGGCCAAGGTGCTGCAACAGGCACTGGCAAAATCGTAAGGCGTCAGTCCAGAACCTTGCGCAGTTTATCGGCCAACTGTGACCGGCGGTAAGGTTTGCTCAGCAG
>PUNR01000295.1 GCA_003551805.1 Loktanella sp. | reverse complement strand
GTCAGTTCGACCGACAGGTTCGGGTAGGTTTCTTTCAGCCGCCGCAGATAGTCGCGCAGCCAAGTGTGGACGATCATCTCGGTGACGCCCAGTCGCAGGGTGCCGTCGATCAGCGCCTTTTGATCCGCCGCCGCGATCAGCGCATCGGTGGCATCCAGCACACGTCGGGCATGGGCCAGCAGGTCGCGGCCCTTGGCGGTCAGCACTACGGACCCTGCATCGCGCGTCATCAGCACCGTACCAAGCGCCTGTTCCAGCCCCGCGATCCGGGCCGAGATATTGGGCTGCGTCGTGCCAAGCCGGTCGGCGGCCCCCCGAAAGCTTTGCAGATCCGCGACCCAGACGAAGGCTTCGAGTTGTTTCAGGTTCAGCCGCATCAGGGATCTTTCATCGCATATCTGCCTTGCTGATAGCGGAAAAATCAGCGGCGGTCCCAGCCCCTTTTGCCTGTCTCCGTCAGGATCAATGAAAATCACGCGACTTGGGAATGACCCTCACATCGCGCGGATGGCCTGCGCGCGGATCACCCCCGATGGGGCGGCGCACCTCGTCGGCATGGGCAAGGGGCGGGTTCATGCGATCCTCGGACAGGCGTTCCAGCGCATCGCTGCGGTCGGTTAGCGCATGGGCCACCACATGGATCACGTCGCCGTCGCGCTGCACCACGCCATGCACGTCGATCAGGCGGGCCTGCATCACGACCTTGCGGTTGGCCTCCATCACCTTGGGCCAGACGACCAGATTGGCGACACCTGTTTCATCCTCGAGCGTGATGAAACACACACCCTTGGCGCTGCCCGGGCGCTGGCGGATCAGCACGACGCCCGCCAGCTTTACCGGCTGCCCGCTGCGCATCTGCGCAAGGTCCGCCGCCGGACGATAGCCTTGCCGCGTCATGCTGCGGCGCAGGAATGACAGGGGATGCGCCTTCAGCGACAGGCGCAGGGTCTGGTAATCGGCGACCACCTGTTCGCAGACGGGCATCTGCGGCAGATCGAACCGGACCTCGGCCCCTTCGTCGCGGGTATCGGCAAACAGCGGCAGGTCGGGTGCGTCGCGCAAAGCGCGGGCCTCCCATAGCGCCTGACGACGGTCGAGCGTCATCGATCGCAGCGCATCCGCCGCCGCCAGCCTTTGCACCGTGCCTGCATCGAGTTTCGCGCGGGTTTTCATATCCTTGAGGTCATCAAAGGGCCGCCCCCGCGCATCCATGATCCGCTGCGCCATATCGCGGCGCATCCCGTCGATCTGGCGCAACCCCAGCCGGACGGCGAACACACCGGGGGCCAGCGGTTCAAGGCTGTTGTCCCAGTCGGAATAATTCACATCCGCCGCGCGCACGATCACGCCATGTTCGCGGGCATCGCGCACGATCTGGGCGGGGGCGTAAAAGCCCATCGGCTGGGAATTGAGCAGGGCGGCGCAGAACACGTCCGGATAATGGCATTTGATCCAGCTGGAGATATACACCAGCAAGGCGAAACTGGCGGCATGGCTTTCGGGGAAACCGTAATCGCCAAAACCCTTGATCTGGTTGAAACAGCGCGCCGCGAATTCAGGGTCATAGCCGCGCCTTATCATGCGGCCGACCATCTTTTCCTCCAGCGCGCCGATGGTGCCATGCGACCGGAAGGTCGCCATCGCCTTGCGGAGTTCATTGGCTTCCTTGGTGGAAAATTCGGCGGCGACCATGGCGATCTTCATCGCCTGTTCCTGAAAGATCGGCACGCCAAGCGTTCTTTCCAACACCTTCTTCAATTCATCGGGGTCATGTTGCGGGCCGGGGCTGGGGTATTCCGTCGGTTCCATTTTATTGCGGCGACGCAGATAGGGATGCACCATATCACCCTGAATGGGACCGGGGCGGACGATGGCGACCTGAATGACCAGATCGTAAAACTGGCGCGGGCGCAGGCGCGGCAGCATGTTCATCTGCGCGCGGCTTTCGACCTGAAACGTGCCAAGGCTGTCGCCCTTGCACAGCATGTCATAGACGGCGGGGTCTTCCTGCGGGACACTCGCCAGATCGAACCGCTTGCCGTGATGGGCGGCGATCAGATCAAACGCCTTGCGGATACAGGTCAGCATGCCCAGCGCCAGCACATCGACCTTGAGGATACGCAATTCGTCGATATCATCCTTGTCCCATTCGATGAAACTGCGTTCGGGCATGGCGCCATTGCCGATGGGCACGGTTTCGGTCAGCGCCTTTTCGGTCAGGATGAACCCGCCGACATGCTGGCCCAGATGGCGCGGCATCCCGATCATCTGGTCGGCCAGTTTGATCGTGCGCGCCATCAGCGGATCGCGCAGGTCGATCCCCGCCTCGGCGGCCTGCGCGGCCCCAATCTCGCGGCCCCATGACCCCCAGATGGTTTTGGCCAGCGCGGTTGTGACATCCTCGGACAGGCCCATGACGCGGCCCACCTCGCGCACGGCCATGCGCGGGCGGTAATGGATCACCGTGGCGCATAAGGCGGCACGGTTGCGACCGTATTTGTCATAGATATGCTGGATCACCTCCTCGCGGCGTTCATGTTCGAAATCCACATCGATATCGGGGGGTTCCTTGCGTTCCTCGCTGATGAACCGCTCGAACAGCAGGTCGTTCTTGGCAGGGTCCACGGCGGTGATCCCCAGCACATAGCAGACGGCGGAATTGGCGGCAGACCCGCGCCCCTGACACAGGATCGGCGGCTTGCACTGGTTGCGGGCGAAATCGATGATCTCGTGGATGG
>PUNR01000022.1 GCA_003551805.1 Loktanella sp. | reverse complement strand
CACCTGCCGCCTTGCAGGCATCGCGGCGTTTCCATTCGTAATTGCCATACCACGGCGGGGTTTCGCAAATCTTGCGCGGATCTTCATGGATCGCGGTGTCGATATAGGCGGTGCCGGTATCAATACAGGCCTGCAAGACTGACATATTCACGAAAGGCGCGCCGACATTGATCACGATCTGCGCGCCGATATCCTTGATCAGGGCAGCGACAGCCGCACTGTCCATCGCGTCAACCTGATGGGCCGCAAAGACACCATCCTGTTTCATCGCGGATTTTTCATGCACGCTGGCGATGATCGCGTCACATTTTGCAACCGTGCGGCTGGCGATATGCAGATCACCCAGCACATCATTATTCTGCGCGCATTTATGTGCCACAACCTGCGCCACACCGCCGGCACCAATAATCAAAACGTTTCGTTTCATCGTCTTACGCTCCTTTACTTTGCTGCGTCAGGACAGGGCTGCCGCAAAATCATCATAGGTGAATTCCTTCACCTTGCGGATCGAGCCATCGAGTTCACGGATCGCAATGCCCGGCATCCGGACCCCGTTGAACCAGTTCTTCTTGACCATTGTGTAACCGGCGGTGTCCTGAAACGACAGCCGGTCGCCCGCCTTAAGCGGGGCATCAAAGCGGAATTCGCCAAAGATATCGCCCGCCAGACAGGACTTGCCGCAGATCATCCATTCATGATCGCCGGTGTTTGGCGTGATTTTCGCGCTTTCGCGGTAGATCAGCAGATCCAGCAGATGCGCCTCGATCGAGCTGTCGACGATGGCAAGGTTCTTACCGTTAAACATCGTATCCAGCACGGTGACTTCCAGCGTGGCGGTGCCGGTGATCGCGGCCTCGCCGGGTTCCAGATAGACCTGCACGCCGTAAGTATCGGCAAAGGATTTCAGCCGTGCCGCGAAATCGGCCAAAGGATAATCCGCGCCGGTGAAATGGATGCCGCCACCTAGGCTGATCCAGTCCATCTTGTGGATGATTGCGCCAAAACGATCCTCGATCAGGCGCAGCATTTCGTCGAAACGGGCGAAATCGTCGTTTTCGCAATTGTTGTGAAACATCAGCCCGCTGATCTGGTCGGCCACCGCGGCGATATCAGCCGGATCATGTTCACCCAACCGGCTGAACGGGCGCGCTGGATCGGCCAGATCGAATTCCGATGTGGATACACCGGGATTGACCCGCAAACCACGGATATGACCGGCAGAGGCATCCTTGAACTTGGTCAGCTGCCCAATGGAATTGAAAATGATCTTGTCGGAATGGGCCAGCACATCGGCGATTTCATCATCGGCATAGGCGACTGAATAGGCATGGGTTTCACCGGGGAATTTCTCGCGGCCCAAACGCACCTCGAACAGCGACGATGATGTCGACCCGTCCATGTAATCAGCCATGATGTCAAAGGCCGACCATGTGGCGAAACATTTCAGCGCCAGCAGCGATTTCGCGCCGGATGCTTCGCGCAGCCAGGCGATTTTTTCCATATTCGCCAGCAAACGGGATTTGTCGATCAGGTAATAAGGTGTCTGCATTGCGCCGCTTTCGATCAAACCAAGGATGTCAGGGGGCGGATGTAGCCTGATTTGGTAACAATCAAAAGGGCGCTGGCGGAAAATCTGGCGCGAATGCAGTCGCGTCAGGTGATGCGCCAGCCTGCCAGAAACCGGCACAGCGCGTCGATGGCGGCCTGCATCGCATCCACGGGCACGAATTCGTCGGGATGGTGGCTGATCCCGCCCTTGCAGGTGGTAAAGATCATACCGACCGGACAAAGGTCCGCCATCGCCGAGGCATCATGCGTCGCGCCGGATGCGAGCCTTGGCGCGGGCTGGTTGTTGCCGCTGATGGCCTCGCCCAAAGCAGCCATTATCGCGGCGGCACAGGGTGTGGCCGGTTGCGCATAGGTTCGTTGGATATCGGCCGCAATGCCACGGCTGGCCGTGATCCGGTGCAACTGGCTGGTTAGCGCCTCTGCCGCCTTGGTGCGTACAGCGTCCGATGGTGCGCGGATTTCAAGGCTTAGCGTCACCGTGCCGGGAACGGCATTCACCACGCCGGGGCGGATCTGCAGGGTGCCGATTGTGGCCAGAAGATCGGTGGTTTTCTTGGCCAAAGCCTCGACCGCCAGCACGAATTCCGCAGCGGCGGTCAGGGCATCCTGCCGCAGATGCATGGGCATTGTACCGGCATGGGCGGCTTTGCCGGTCAAGGTCACAACATGACGTTCGATACCGCAGATGGCCGTCACGACGCCCAAGGGATTACCCGCGCTTTCCAGCACCGGCCCCTGTTCCAGATGCACCTCGACCCAGCCCAGCACTGATGTCGGGTCACGGCGCAGGGTGGGCAGGTCTTCGGGCACGAGGCCGAAATCACGCATCGCCTGCGCCAGCGACACATTGTCAGCATCGCGCAGATCAAGTGCCGCCATATCAAACGTCCCCGCCAATGCGCGTGGGCCCATTAGCGCTGTGGGGAAACGCACGCCTTCTTCATCGGCAAAGGCGAGAACCTCGACGGCAAAGGGCAGGGCAACGCCGTCATCCCGCAGCTTATGCAAAGCCAGCACTGGCAGCACGACGCCCATGATCCCGTCGTAGGAACCGCCTTCGCGTACGGAATCCTGATGTGATCCCATTAGCAATGTGGGCGCACCATCCGGCCCCTCAAGCCGCCCGATCAGCGTGCCTGCGGCGTCAAGGTGCGTGGTCAGGCCCGCTTGTG
>PUNR01000378.1 GCA_003551805.1 Loktanella sp. | reverse complement strand
GTCGATGGCTACGGCTTTGCCGGTCCAGCTGTTGCAGGGCCGCAGCGCCTGCCGCTGGTCCAAGGGCGTGCTGCTGCCGGTCAGCCCTTTGCGGGCATAGTGCCTGCGGGTCATGCGATCCGTATCCTGACCGGCGCGAACCTGCCGCAGGGTGTTGATACCATCGTCATGCAAGAAGATGTGCAGGCCACGCCCGATTACATCACCTTTCAAGGCCCGCTAAAGCAAGGCGCCAACGCACGGGCCGCGGGCGAAGATATGACCAAAGGCCAGATCATCGCCCGCCAAGGGCGCAAGATCACCGCCGCCGATCTGGGCATGTTCGCGGCCAGCGGTGTCGGGCGGGTGCAGGTTTACCGCCCCCTGCGTGTGGGTATCCTGTCCACCGGCGACGAATTGCGCGAAGCGGGCGCGCCCGCCGATGTTGGCCAAATCTATGACGCCAACCGCCCGATGCTATTGGCGCTGGTCCAGCAATGGGGGTTTCAGGCGGTCGATCTGGGCCTTGCACCCGATGACCGCCCGACCCTGCGCGCAATACTGGATCAAGCTGCCGCAGACTGCGACGTGATCCTGACATCCGGCGGCGCATCGGCGGGGGACGCCGACCATATGTCGGCATTGCTGGCAGATACGGGATCACTGGCGCTGTGGCGCGTGGCGATGAAGCCGGGGCGACCATTGGCGATGGGCATGTGGCACGGCAAGCCGGTACTGGGCCTGCCCGGTAATCCGGTCGCGGCGATGGCTTGTGCGCTGGTCTTTGCGGCACCGGCCTGCGCTTTGCTGGCAGGCGGCAACTGGACAGACCCGCAAGGTTTCACCCTGCCTGCCGCCTTTGCAAAAACCAAAAAGGCCGGCCGCCGCGAATATCTGCGTGCAAGGATCAGGGACGGTCAGGCCGAGGTCTTTGCCTCTGAAGGATCAGGGCGCGTCAGCGGGCTATCCTGGGCCGAGGGGCTGGTTGTGCTGGATGATGCAGCCCAGCAGATTGCACCCGGCGATCCGGTGACTTTCATCCCGTTTGGCGGTTTCGCGCCATGAAAATCACCGTCGGCATACCAGAGGCAAACAGGGCCGAGGTGGCAGCGCTATATTGGGAAGCGTTTGGCGACAAACTGGGCTTTGTGATGGGCCCACGCTATCGCGCGCTGGTGTTTATCAGCCGGACCCTGCAATCCGACCACGGCATCTGTGCCCATGACGGCAATGGCCGCTTGCTGGGTGTTGCGGGGTTCAAAACCGCGCGGGGCGCGCTGGTGGGCGGCAATTTCAGCGATCTGCGGCAGGTCTATGGCTGGGTCGGCGGGGCGCTGCGGGCCGCTTTGATGGCAGCACTGATCCGCGGTGTCGATAACGAGCGTTTCCTGATCGACGGCATATTTGTCGCCCCCGAAGCCCGCAGCTGCGGTGTCGGCACCGCCCTGCTGGATGCCATTCTGGCCGAAGCAAAGCTGCGGGGATACCGGCAGGTGCGGCTAGACGTGATCGACACCAACCCGCGTGCACGCGCACTTTACCTGCAAAGGGGGTTCGTGGACATGCACACCCAAAAGATGGGGCTGTGGCGTTATATCTTCGGCTTTAACGCCACAACGACCATGGTGCGCGACGTCTAGCCTGATCCGATCAACACACCGGCGGCAAAGACCAGCGCGCCACCCAGAACCACCTGAAAAATCGCCCGCCCCCAAGGTGTCTGCATGTATTTGTTCTGAATCCACGCTATGGCCCAAAGCTCGACCATGACCACGATCAGCGCCACGGTCGTTGCGGTCCAGAAATCGGCGATCAGATAAGGCAAGGCGTGGCCCAAGCCACCCACGGTCGTCATCACGCCGGCAGCCACCCCGCGCTTATAGGGTGACCCGCGACCCGATATCTTGCCGTCATCCGACGCGGCCTCTGTAAAGCCCATCGAAATACCCGCCCCGACAGACGCAGCAAGCCCGACCAGAAATGTGGTCCAGGTATCTTGCGTGGCAAAGGCCACCGCAAAAATCGGCGCAAGCGTTGAAACCGACCCGTCCATCAAGCCCGCCAGCCCCGGCTGCACCCAAGTCAGAATGAATTGCCGGTAAGCAGCCGAGGCTTCCGATGTTTTGACATCATCACCCAAATGGGTCGCAGAAAGTGATTTTGCCTTGTCGGAATGCCCGGCCTCTGCCGCGGCCAGATCGCCCAGCAGCTTGCGCGTGCCCGCATCGCTGGCCCGCCCCGCAGCCATTTCGTAAAACCGCTGCGCATCGCGTTCCATCTGCGCGGCTTCGTCCCTGATACGATCAAGGCCCAGATTTTCCACCAACCAGACCGGACGGCGGGCATAAAACCCTGCGACATGTTCACGCCGGATCAGGGGAATCACATCACCGAACCGCGCGCTATGCAGATCGATCAAGCGGCGACGATGTTCGTTTTCTTCCCCCGCCATGCCGTCGAACACCGCAGCAGAGGCGGGGTAATCCGCACGCAAACGTTCAGCATAGGTCCTGTAAATCCGTGCATCATCTTCTTCGGACGAAATCGCAAGCGCCAGAATTTCCTGTTCTGACAGGTCATCAAAGCGGCGTCGTGTCGCAAAACCGGGAATCATAGCAGCACCCCATTTCTTAGAATGGTTCTAACTTATGCTTTTACCAGAACCTCGCAAGCCCCCAAATATGAACCGATCAGTTTACTTTTCGCTTGCACAATAAAACTGTACCGTTTAGTTCATATAGCTATCAAAAACAGGATGAATGTTATGAAACCACT
>PUNR01000024.1 GCA_003551805.1 Loktanella sp. | reverse complement strand
TGTCGTGCTGAGCGACGGGACCGTGCGCAACATCTATGACATTCGCCTGCTGAACAAACTGGGCGATGATCGTGAATTCACGCTCTCGGTTGTGTCAGACGTGGCGTTGGAAATCACACTTGAAGGCGCCGAACAGAACGTCGTGACCGTGCCTGCAAATGAAACAATGTTGCAACGCGTCTATGTTTCCGCGTCGCGCGACACGCCTGCGGCAAGCGCGGACCGTACCGAACTGCGGTTCTGGGTCGAAGATGCGATCACCGGCGAACGGGCGTTCACTGATACTGTTTTTAACGGAAGGGCAGCACGATGACTGCAAATGTACAAAAACCCCGCGAGTTTACCGGCAAACATATGCTGGCTTTGTTTGTGGGCGGCTTCGGGATCATTATCACCGTAAACTTCGGAATGGCTTACATGGCGATTTCGACCTTTCCGGGTGTCGAAGCGCGCAGCCCCTATGTCGCCAGCCAGACATTCGAGGTGAACCGCGCCGCGCAGGACGCGCTGGGATGGGACGTCGTGACAACGCTTGATGACGGTCTGCTGACGTTGTCGATCAAAGACGAAGCGGGTCTGCCTGTGCAGCCAAAGATACTCAAGGCGATCTTTGGCCGCGCGACGCACACCGGCGAAGATCACACACCCGATTTTACATGGACCGGCACGGCGTTGACCGCGATGGTCCCGTCACGTGACGGATATTGGAACCTTCGACTGGAACTGGAAGCAGATGACGGCACAATTTTCCGCCGCCGCATCCAGCTGCGTGACACATGAGCGATACAGCCGCCTGCCCTGCCTGCATTGGCATCCCCGAATCCACGCTGGCCAAGGCCGCGTCGCGCGGGGCCGAACAGATCATGCTGTCCCTGCCCGCAATCCATTGTGTGGCATGCATCACGGGTGTTGAACGCGCGCTGGAAAAGCTTGACGGCGTTGCCAGCGCCCGCGTGAACCTGTCGATGAAGCGCGTGACGGTTGGTCTGGATCAACCGCTAGCCCCCGAAACGCTGATCGACGCGCTGGAAATGGCCGGGTTCGAGGCCCGCAGTCTGGATCAAGGCTTGCTCAGCGCCGAAAACGACCCCGTCGGTGGCGCACTGATGACCCGCATTGCGGTGTCCGGCTTTGCGATGATGAACGTGATGCTGATGTCGGTGGCGATCTGGTCAGGGGCGATGGGTGCGACCCAGCACATGTTCCACCTGATCAGTGCCGCGATCTCGATCCCGGCAGTTGCTTATGCGGGTCAGCCGTTCTTTCAGCACGCATGGTCCGCTTTGCGTGTGCGTCGGCTGAACATGGATGTGCCGATCTCGCTCGCGTTGATCCTGACCACGGGTATGTCGTTGTTCGAAACCGTCTATGGCGGTGAACATGCTTATTTCGAGGCGGCAGTGTCGCTGGTGTTTTTCCTGCTGATCGGGCGGTATCTCGACCACCGCAGCCGCAAGGCCGCTGCATCTGCCGCAGCACAACTGGCCGCATTAGAAGTACCCCGCGTGATGCGTGTGACAGATGGCATTCGCCAGATGGTCAATTTCGCGGATCTTTCGGTCGGTGATCTGGTGCTGGTTCTGCCCGGCGGACGTATCCCTGTGGACGGTGTCGTCACCGACGGCGCAAGCCAGATCGACCGGTCCATGCTGACCGGCGAAAGCCGCCTGCACCATGCCGAAACCGGTGCCAAGGTCACAGCGGGTGAGGTCAACATGACCGGCCCGCTGACAATCCGCGCCGCCACCGTTGGCATGGACACGACCCTGCGCAAGATGGTCACCATGGTCGACGCAGCCGAGGCCGTGCGCAACCGCTATACCGCCATCGCCGACCGCGCTGCGGCGTTCTATTCGCCGATGGTGCATCTGCTGGCGATCGTAACTTTTGCTGGCTGGGTGTTCTGGTCCGGCGACGTGCGGTTGTCCGTCAATATCGCCGTGGCCGTGCTGATTATCACCTGTCCATGTGCGCTGGGCTTGGCGGTTCCTGCGGTGTCGACCATCGCGGCGGGGCGTTTGTTCCGGGCGGGCCTGTTGGTCAAGGACGGCACGGCACTGGAACGCTTAGCCGAGGTGGATACCGTCGTCTTTGACAAGACCGGCACGCTGACCATGCCTGTCGCTGCGCGCGATACGCTAAGCGCGGAAGAACAGGCCATCGCTCTGGCACTGACGCAGGACGCAAGCCACCCTGTATCGCAGGCCATCGCTGCATCGCTTGACGGGGTGAAACCTGCGGTCCTGACAGACCAGACCGAACATCGCGGCAAGGGGTTAAGCGCGATGTATCATGGCCAGAATGTCCGTCTTGGGTCGGGCGCGTGGCTCGGCGCTGGCACTGGTACCTATCTGCAAATCGGTGACCATGCCCCCCGCAAGATCAAGCTGGTCGCAGGTCTGCGCGACGGTGCGCAGGATCTGGTCACAGCTTGGCAAAAGGCAGGGTTGACCGTGCATCTGGTATCCGGCGACGACCGGAGCGAAACCGAAAGGGTTGCCAATATGCTGGGCATCGACCGCTGGCAGGCTGAAACCCAGCCAGAGGATAAAATCCACTATATCGAGGCGCTGTCCGATCAAGGTGCCAAGGTTCTGATGGTCGGTGACGGGCTGAACGATACCGGTGCATTGACCGCGGCCTATGCGTCGCTGTCGCCTGCAACTGCTGCCGATGCATCGCGTGCGGCATCCGATATCGTGCTGTTGAACGACAGCCTGACCCCGCTGATCGAACTGCCGCTGGTGGCGCGGGCCGCCAAGAAACGCATCGTGGAAAACTTTGCAATTTCGGCCGCCTATAACGTCATCGCCATCCCGATTGCGGTGGCCGGTTTCGCCACGCCGCTGTTGGCCGCGATTGCGATGTCGACATCATCAATCACCGTTCTGGTGAATGCTTTACGCTTGAAAGGCCGGGTATGAATATTCTTGTGATCCTGATCCCCGTCTCTTTGGTTTTGGGGGCGCTGGGCCTTGCGGCCTTTCTATGGAGCCTGCGCGCCAACCAATATGAAGACCTTGAAGGCGACGCTTGGCGCATCCTGTCGGAAGACGATAACGAACCACGCGACAAGCCCTGACAAAAACATCTAGCAGACTACAGCGGCCTGTTGACAGGGGCGTGATCGGTTCATATCTACGCGGTGTTGGCACTCGGGCTTGCTGAGTGCTAACACCAAAGATAACCGAACTGGAGAAGTTCCGAAATGGCATTTAAACCACTTCACGACCGTGTGCTGGTCCGTCGCCTTGAAGGCGAAGAAAAAACACAGGGCGGTCTGATCATCCCAGACACCGCCAAGGAAAAACCCGCCGAAGGCGAAATCGTCAGCATCGGCGAAGGCGCGCGCAAAGACAGCGGCGAGCTGATCGCAATGTCCGTCAAGCCCGGCGACAAAGTGTTGTTCGGCAAATGGTCCGGCACAGAAGTCCGCATCGACGGCGAAGAGCTGTTGATCATGAAGGAAAGCGACATCCTCGGGATCCTGTGATCCTGCGGCCCTGTCCTATCCCCTTTCAAATAATTCAAGGAGCACATGCAAATGGCTGCTAAAGAAGTCAAGTTCAGCACCGACGCGCGTAACCGGATGCTTAAGGGTGTTAACATCCTTGCCGACGCCGTCAAAGTGACACTCGGCCCAAAAGGTCGCAACGTTGTCATCGACAAATCCTTTGGCGCACCGCGCATCACAAAGGACGGTGTATCTGTCGCCAAAGAAATCGAACTGGAAGACAAGTTCGAAAACATGGGCGCGCAGATGGTCAAAGAAGTGGCCAACCGCACCAATGACGAAGCCGGTGACGGCACCACGACAGCCACAGTTCTGGCACAGGCGATTGTCCGCGAAGGCATGAAATCTGTCGCTGCTGGCATGAACCCGATGGACCTGAAGCGCGGCATCGATCTGGCGACATCCAAAGTCGTCGAAGCGATCAAAGCAGCGGCCCGTCCCGTCAACGACAGCGACGAAGTCGCACAGGTCGGCACGATCTCTGCCAATGGCGAAGCTGAAATTGGCCGCCAGATCGCTGACGCGATGCAGAAAGTCGGCAACGAAGGCGTGATCACCGTCGAAGAAAACAAGGGTCTGGAAACAGAAACCGACGTCGTCGAAGGCATGCAGTTCGACCGCGGTTACCTGTCGCCATACTTTGTGACCAACCCAGAGAAAATGACAGTCGAGCTGGAGGATGCGATCATCCTGCTGCACGAAAAGAAACTGTCGTCGCTGCAGCCAATGGTGCCACTGCTGGAATCCGTCATCCAGTCCGGCAAGCCTTTGCTGATCATCTCTGAAGATGTCGAAGGTGAAGCGCTGGCGACTTTGGTCGTCAACAAACTGCGCGGCGGTCTGAAAATCGCTGCTGTCAAAGCCCCCGGCTTTGGTGATCGTCGCAAGGCGATGCTGCAGGATATCGCCATTCTGACCGGTGGTCAGGTGATCTCTGACGATCTGGGCATGAAGCTGGAAAACGTCACGATCGACATGCTGGGTTCTGCCAAGCGCGTTTCGATCACCAAAGACGCAACCACCATCGTGGACGGCGCTGGCGACAAATCGGAAATCGAAGCACGCGTTGCACAGATCCGTGGCCAGATCGAAGAAACAACATCCGATTACGACCGTGAAAAGCTGCAGGAACGCGTGGCCAAACTGGCTGGCGGTGTTGCAGTCATCCGCGTCGGCGGCATGTCCGAAGTAGAAGTCAAAGAGCGTAAAGACCGCGTTGACGATGCACTGAACGCAACACGCGCCGCTGTGCAAGAAGGCGTTGTTGTCGGTGGTGGTGTTGCCCTGATCCAGGCCGGCAAGGTTCTGGAAGGTCTTAAGGGTGCAAACTCTGACCAGGACGTGGGTATCTCGATCATCCGCAAGGCAATCGAAGCCCCGCTGCGTCAGATCGCCGAAAACTCTGGCGTTGACGGTTCGGTTGTTGCGGGCAAGATCCGCGAAAGCACCGACAAAAACTTTGGCTTCAACGCGCAGACCGAAGAATATGGCGACATGTTCAAGTTCGGCGTTATTGACCCGGCCAAGGTTGTCCGCACAGCCCTGCAAGACGCGGCATCTGTCGCCGGTCTGCTGATCACCACCGAAGCCATGATCGCTGACAAACCGTCGAAAGACGGCGGCAATGGCGGCGGCATGGGTGACATGGGCGGCATGGGCGGTATGGGCGGCATGATGTAAGATCAGATCCGCAAGGATTTGACTTTCAGACTGTCACTTTAACGTGTCAAATTTCAGGGCGGCCCGGCGACGGGCCGCCCTTTCCTTTTGCCGGTTTCGGTAGCAAGTTCGCGCCAGACGTTGAAAGGGCCGGTCGTGATCAAGATTTTTCTGTTGCTGGTCCTGACCATGTGCGCTTTTGCAGCCAATTCGATCCTCAACCGGATCGGGGTCGCGCGATACGGCATGGACCCGATGGATTTCGCCGCAATCCGCGTCGCGGCAGGCGCTGCGATGTTATGGATACTGGTCATGCTGCGCGGGAAAATGCCCCTGCGGATATGGACATGGCGACGCGGCGCAGGCGCTTTGGCGCTGGCTGCATATATGGTCGGGTTTTCATGGGCCTATCTAAGCCTAGAGGCAGGTCTAGGCGCGTTGATCCTGTTTGGTGTGTTGCAGGTGGTGATCTTTGGCTGGGCCGTGCGCGAACGCCAGATGATCCCGCTGATGCGCTGGTGTGGTGCATGTATTGCCTTTGCCGGCTTATGCGCGCTGCTATGGCCTGTCGGCGCAGATAGCGTTCCACTCGGCGGGGCGCTGGCCATGATTGTCGCAGGTGTTGCCTGGGCGGTTTACACATTGCTGGGCAAGGGAGAGCCTGACGCGATGGCTGCAACGGCCGTCAATTTTCTGATCTGCCTGCCGATTGTCGCCCTTGCGCTGCCTTTCTCGAATGCCGGATTTTTCACCATGCCGGGCGTTCTGACAGCAGTGACCGCCGGTGCCGTCACGTCCGGCCTTGGTTATGCGCTGTGGTATTATGTGCTGCCGCATCTGCCTGCTACGGTGGCAGGGATCGCGCAGTTGAGTGTCCCCGTCCTGACCGTCATCGCCGGTGCGGTAACGCTATCAGAACCGCTAAGCACGCGGCTGATACTGGCAGGGGCGCTTGTGCTGGGCGGCATTGCCATTTCTGTGATCCCAAGACGTCAGATTTGAAATCCTTTACCCTTTTCTTGCAGGCAACAATGACTAAATTACGCAGTATGAAAAAGTTATTGATGAGTCTTGTTATGGTTGCAACAACAAGCCCGGCGCTGGCACAAGCGTCGGAGCAAGAATGCGTGGTATTGCTACACGGGCTGGCCCGCACAGAAATATCGATGACACCAATGCAATTGGTGCTCGAAAACGAAGGTTACCGCGTCATCAATCGCGGCTATCCGTCAACCGATGCGACGATCAACGAATTGGTGAATGATTACGTCACCGAAGACGTGGCGGCCTGCGGCGACATGCCCGTCAATTTCGTGACACATTCGATGGGCGGCATTCTGGTGCGGGCTTGGTTAACACGCTATCGCCCCGCACAAATGGGCCGCGTCGTCATGATGGGGCCGCCCAACAGCGGGTCAGAGCTGGTCGATATGTTTGGCGACTTCGAGCCGTTCCAATGGGTTAACGGACCTGCGGGGCTTGAGCTTGGCACAGATGATGATTCCACACCGAATACGCTGGAATATGTGCCGTTCGAGGTTGGGATCATCGCGGGAAACCGCACGCTGAATCCGATTTATTCTAGCCTGATCGAAGGGCCGGATGACGGCAAGGTATCGGTCGATTCAACACGGCTGGACGGAATGGCCGACCATATCGTTCTGCCGACAACGCATACGTTCATGATGAATAACCCGTTGGTAATGACGCAGGTTTTACACTTTTTGCGTGAAGGCAGGTTCGATCACGACGTCAGCCTGACCGATGTGATACTGGGTACAGATTAGTGTTTTGCAGCCCGGCCTGTAGCCGGGCCACAATGCCTCCGGCGGGGATATTTACGCTCTGACGATGCGATTGACGTGGCCCATTTTGCGGCCGGGTTTAACCTCGGCTTTGCCGTAAAGGTGGATCGCTGCATCTGTTTTTGCATAATCGGCCAGTTTATCCATATCGTCGCCGATCAGGTTTTCCATAATCACGTCGGAATGCCGTGCACCGTCGCCCAAGGGCCAGCCAGCCACGGCGCGGATATGCTGCTCGAACTGGCAAATTGTGCAGCCATTTTGCGTCCAATGGCCGGAATTATGCACACGCGGCGCAATTTCGTTCACGATCAGCCCGTTGGAAGTCACGAACAATTCGACGCCCATGACGCCAACATAGTCCAGCGCATTCAGGACGCGCGCCGCGATCAGCACCGCGTCGGTGCGCTGTGACGCGCTTAGATTGGCGGGCACTTTGGTTGTGCGCAGGATACCGTCGTCATGCACGTTTTCACCCGGATCATAACAAGCGACAGACCCGTCTTGCCCGCGCGCACCTATGACCGATACCTCATGGCTGAAATCCACGAACCCTTCCAGTATGGCAGGCGCGCCGTGCATATCGGCCCAAGCTGCGGCAGCATCAGTGCGGGCCATGATCCGCGCTTGCCCTTTGCCATCATAGCCCATGCGCCGCGTCTTGAGGATCGCGGGCGCGCCGATGCTGTCCAACGCAGCATCCAACGCGGTCGCGTCCGGCACGTCGGCGAAAGGCGCGGTTTGCAGACCTAAACCTTGCAGGAATGTCTTTTCGGTCAGCCGGTCCTGAGACGTAGCAAGCGCCTGTCGTCCGGGATGGATCGGGGCGAGCGTTTCGAGCAAATCCAGTGCGGCGGTCGGGATATTTTCAAATTCATAGGTAATGACATCAACCGAACGCCCAAAGGCTGTCAGGGCGGTGTGATCGTCATAACTGGCTGTGGTGACAGCATGCGCAAGATCTGCCGCTGGCGGGTTGGCGCCCGGCTCGAAAATATGCACCTTCAGTCCCAGCCTTGACGCGGCCACCGCCAGCATCCGGCCCAATTGCCCGCCCCCCAGAATTCCGATTGTCGCGCCGACTGGCAAAGGATTAGTCATCAACTGGTTCTTCCGGGATAGAGGCAGACAGGGCCGCACGCCACGCATCCAGCCGTGCGGCCAGCGCATCGTCTTGCAACGCCAGAATACCGGCAGCCATCAGCCCGGCATTGGCCGCCCCTGCCCCGCCGATCGCCATTGTTGCGACGGGATAGCCGCGCGGCATTTGCAGGATTGAATAAAGACTGTCGACGCCTGACAATGCCTTGGTCTGGACCGGCACGCCAATCACCGGCACCCGCGTTTTCGATGCCATCATACCCGGCAGATGCGCAGCACCACCGGCACCTGCGATAATCACCTGCAACCCGCGTGAAACAGCCGTTTTGCCGTAATCCCACAGCCTGTCAGGTGTGCGATGCGCCGACACGATCCGCGTTTCGTAGCGCACACCCAACTGGTCGAGCATGTCTGCCGCTTCGCGCATAGTGGGCCAGTCAGACTGGCTGCCCATGATAATCCCGACCAAAGGTTGCGTCATAACTGGCGTCCTGTAAGCAATATTGAAGCGGCACTATAGCCATGCCCTGACGGGCCGCAACGGGCGATCAGGCGATAATATCGGGGTGAATGCGATCTTCGAGAACGACAATCTGATCTTTCAACGCCAGTTTTTGCTTTTTCAGGCGTTTGATCGTCAGCATATCCGTCGATCCGCGGGCATGCAGTGCGTCAATCGCGATATCCAAATCGCGGTGCTGGCTTTTGAGCATTTCCAGCTTGACGCGTAAAACGTCGATTTCGTCCATTTTCGCAAAAGAGGTCATCGGTCAGTATTTATCCCTGCACTTCATCCGATCTCAATACGCATTGTTGGCGCAACATCCTAATACTTCCTCTTGATCACGGCGGGAATGGCACCCATATTTTGAAGACGCCGCCGAAATCGGGGCAAAATCGACAGTCGCTTACAAGAAGGGCATGTCTTATGACGAAAATGGCTTTGGGAACCCATCCGTTCCTTTTGGGATTTGAACAGCTGGAACGGCTGGTCGAACGCACCGCAAAAAGCGGGAACGACGGCTATCCCCCGTATAACATCGAACAGACATCGGCCACATCCTATCGTATCACGCTGGCCGTGGCGGGTTTTTCGCAAAACGATCTGGCCATCACCGTCGAGGATAATTCGCTTGTCATCCGTGGTCGCCAGCAAGACGACAGCGAAGGCCGGATTTTCCTGCATCGCGGTATCGCGGCGCGCCAGTTCCAACGGTCATTCGTGCTGGCCGACGGTGTCGATGTCGGCGAGGCGGTGATGGAAAACGGTTTGTTGCACGTCGATCTGACACGGTCCGTGCCAGACCGCGTTGTCCAGACCATTACGATCAGGAAAGGTTAAGTCATGAATATGAAATACGATCTTAAATCGCTGGGTCAGGACATCGTTTATGTCAAACCCGTGTTGACTGCCGATCTACCCGCCGAGGTGCGTGCCGAAATTGGCGACCTGCGCGAGGTGTTCGCTGTGCATAACACCAAGGGCGAGCAGTTGGCCTTGGTTGCCGACCGCAAGATGGCGTTTCATCTTGCCCGCGAAAACCACATGCATCCGGTGACGGTGCATTAAATGCTGCTGGTAGCCTGCATCGTGATGCAGGCTACCAAAGGGCGTTAGCCCTTGATCAAACCCATGCTTTCCAGCTTCAGGATCACCTGATGCGCGCATGTATCGACGGTCATGTTTTCGGTATCAAGGCTAAGCTCTGGGTTGGCAGGCACATCGTAGGGGTCGGAAATCCCCGTGAATTCGGCAATCTTTCCCGCACGTGCCAGCTTGTACAGCCCTTTGCGGTCCCGCCGTTCGCATTCCTCGATCGAAGTAGAGACGTGGATTTCGACGAAAGCCCCGAATTGTTCGACATCTTCACGCACGGCACGCCGTGTGGTTGCATATGGCGCAATGGGTGCGCAGATCGCGATGCCGCCGTTCTTGGTGATCTCTGACGCGACATAACCGATGCGCCTGATATTCAGATCGCGGTGTTCCTTGCTGAACCCAAGTTCCGACGACAGGTTCTTGCGCACGATATCACCGTCAAGCAGAGTCACAGGACGCCCGCCCATTTCCATCAGCTTGACCATCAGCGCATTGGCGATGGTGGATTTTCCCGAACCAGAAAAGCCTGTGAAGAACACGGTGAAGCCTTGCTTGGCCCGCGCGGGGCGGCTTTTGCGCAATTCTTCCACGACCTGCGGGAAGGAGAACCATTCGGGAATATCAAGACCCTCGGCCAGACGGCGGCGCAGTTCGGTGCCGGATATATCAAGGATCGTCACCTTGTCCTTGTCGGCAATCTCGTCCGCAGGTTCATATTGCGCGCGGTCCTGCACATAGACCATCTGTTTGAAATCGACCATTTCGATGCCCATTTCGTCCTGATGCTGGCGGAACAAATCCTGCGCATCATAGGGGCCATAGAAATCCTGACCGGCAGAATTCTTGCCGGGGCCAGCATGGTCGCGACCGACGATGAAATGGGTGCAGCCGTGGTTTTTGCGGATCAGGCCGTGCCAGACAGCCTCGCGTGGGCCAGCCATACGCATGGCAAGGTTCAGCAGCGACATCGTGGTGGTGGCGGATGGATATTGGTCCAGCACAGCCTCGTAACAACGCACGCGGGTGAAATGGTCGATGTCGCCCGGCTTGGTCATGCCGACGACGGGATGGATCAACAGGTTCGCCTGTGCTTCGCGTGCCGCGCGGAAGGTCAGTTCCTGATGCGCGCGGTGCAAGGGGTTGCGGGTCTGGAAGGCCACGACCTTGCGCCAGCCCAGTTTGCGGAACAGCGCGCGAAGTTCGTTGGGCGTATCGCGACGGCCACGGAAGTCGTAATGCACAGGCTGCTGGATGCCTGTCACAGGGCCGCCAAGATAAACGCTGCCTGCAGTGTTGTGCAGGTAATTGACGGCAGGATGCGCAGAATCGTCGGCGCCATAGACCATTTCGGCCTCATGCGCTTTGTTTGGCACCCATTTGTCGGTGACGGTCATGGTCGCAAGGATCACACCCTCTTGGTCACGCAGCGCGATGTCTTGCCCGATCGTGACCTTGTCAGCGAAAGCTTCACCGACATCCAGCGTGATCGGCATCGGCCACAGCGACCCGTCGGCCAGCCGCATGTTGTCAACGACGCCGTTATAATCTGCTTCGGACAGAAAGCCTTTCAGCGGGTTAAAACCGCCGTTCATCAGCAGTTCCAGATCGCAGATCTGACGCGGGCTCAGGTCGTGGCTGACCAATTCGCCGGCTTCGGTTTTCAGTTTCTGCGCGCTCTCGTAAGAGACATAAAGTTCGGGGATGGGGGCCAGATCCTGCGTCATCATATTCACAATCATCACTGTTACGTTGGGCAGGCCATATCCCTCACGTTGTATTATTGTCCAGCGCGGCAAGCCAAAAAGAACGGCACTGTGGCGTGCCGGTCATTCGCAGAACGATGGTCTGTAATGAGGTCGGGACTGCGACGCTTGTCCTATTCCGCGGCTTGCATGTCCTGCTGATCGTGCAGCGCCGCCAAGTAGCGTTCTGCGTCCAACGCCGCCATGCACCCCATCCCCGAACTCGTGACGGCCTGACGGTAAACGTGGTCCGTCAGATCGCCCGCGGCAAAGACACCGGGAATCGCTGTGCGCGTCGTGCCGGGTTCCACGACGACATAGCCGCCGTTGTGGGTTTCCAACTGACCCTTGACCAGTTCGGACGCAGGGGCGTGGCCGATGGCAATGAACACGCCTTTGGCCGCGATTTCGGTCACTTCACCGCTGCGGACATCGCGCACGCGGATTCCTTCGACACCCAGCGGGCTGTCGGTGCCGAACACCTCTTCTACTTCGTGGAACCACAGAGTTTCGATCTTGGGGTTCTGTTCCAGCCGCTGTTGCAGGATCTTTTCGGCGCGCAATTCGTCGCGGCGGTGGATCAGTGTGACCTTGGAGGCGAAATTGGTCAGGAACAGCGCCTCTTCAACGGCTGTATTGCCGCCGCCGACAACAACAATTTCCTGCCCGCGGTAGAAGAACCCGTCGCAGGTTGCGCAGGCGCTGACGCCGAAGCCTTTGAACTTGTCCTCGGTCGGCAGGCCAAGCCATTTGGCGCGGGCGCCTGTCGACAGAATGACGGCATCAGCAGTATAGACCGTGCCGCTGTCGGATTGCGCAGTGAAAGGGCGGTTCTGCAAATCAAGCGATGTGATGATGTCTTGCACGATCTCGCAGCCCATGGCGCGGGCGTGTGCTTCCATGCGCAGCATCAGGTCGGGGCCCTGAACCTCGGTGTCACCGGGCCAGTTTTCAACCTCGGTCGTGGTGGTCAGCTGACCGCCCGGTTCCATTCCTTGCACCAGCAAGGGTTCCAGCATCGCGCGGGCAGCATACACACCCGCCGTATATCCGGCAGGGCCAGAGCCGATGATCAAAACGCGGGTATGGCGGGTGGCGGACATGGCGGACCTCATTTGATTTCATGCATGATATAGCGTTCCGCCACGCAGGATGAAAGATCAGACGCTGTGTTCTTTTGTTACTGAAGTCTGAAACATTATTGCGCAGCAGGCTTGAAATAGGTAGTAATCGGAAAAATTAGACCGAGGAACGACATGGCTGGCCCGAAACTAGATGAAATTGACCGGATGATTCTGGCGGAACTGCAGGCCGACGGTCGTAT
>PUNR01000382.1 GCA_003551805.1 Loktanella sp. | reverse complement strand
GCGCACCGATGCGCCGCTGCCGCCAGTCAAGGGCACCGACATGATCGGCGCCGCCGAGCGGGTGAGCCATGTGGTCGACTGCCGGCCCGAGATCTGCACCCTCGACTGCGGTACCATGAACTTCGCCGAGGCCGATTACGTCATGGTCAACACCCCCGGCATGTTGCGCGATATGGCGACGCGGATGGTGGCCTCCGGCGTGCGGATCGAGATCGAGGCGTTCGATACCGGCCATCTGTGGTTCGCCAAACAACTGGTGAAAGAAGGTATCATCCCCGACCCGGTGCTGGTGCAGCTGTGCATGGGCGTGCCATGGGGCGCGCCTGATGATCTGAACACCTTTCTGGCGATGGTGAACAACGTGCCAGCCCATTGGCACTGGTCGGCCTTTGCGCTGGGGCGCAACGAAATGCCCTATGTCGCCGCCTCCGTGCTGGCGGGTGGGAATGTGCGGGTCGGGTTGGAGGACAACCTTTATTTGTCCAAAGGCGTGCTGGCCACGAACGCGCAACTGGTCGAGAAAGCGGCAACCATCATTGAAAACATGGGCGCGCGGGTGATCGGGCCGGATGCCGTCCGCGACCGCCTCCATCTGACGAAACGGGCCCCGCTATGAAGGCCGCGATCATCGGCGGCGGCGTGATCGGCGGCGGCTGGGCCGCGCGGTTCCTGCTCAACGGTTGGGACGTGGCGGTCTTTGACCCCGACCCCGACGCACCCCGCAAGATCGCAGCCGTGCTGGACAACGCCAAACTGTCGCTGCCCGCCCTGTCCGATGTGCCGCTGCCCGCGATGGGGCACCTCAGCTTTGCCGCGAGCTTGGCCGAGGCCGTGACAGGCGCGGATTACATTCAGGAATCCGTCTCTGAACGGCTTGATCTGAAACACCGCGTCTATGCCGAAATCCAGCGCGCCGCGCCGGATACCCCGCTTGGCTCCTCCACCTCCGGCTACAAGCCCTCGCAACTGCAGGAAGGGGCGATCAACCCCGCGACGATCTTTGTCGCCCACCCGTTCAACCCCGTCTATCTGCTGCCTTTGGCCGAGGTCGTCCCTAGCCCCGCTAGCGACGCAGCCCTGATCGAAAGCGTCAAGGACACCCTGCGCAGCATCGGCATGTTCCCCCTGCATGTGCGCAAGGAAATCGACGCCCATATCGCCGACCGTTTTCTGGAAGCGGTCTGGCGAGAGGCGCTCTGGCTGGTCAAGGACGGCATCGCCACGACCGAGGAAATCGACGAGGCGATCCGCATGGGTTTCGGCCTGCGCTGGGGCCAGATGGGCCTGTTCGAGACCTACCGGATCGCGGGTGGCGAAGCGGGAATGAAGCATTTTCTGGAACAATTCGGCCCTTGCCTGACATGGCCATGGACCAAACTGATGGACGTGCCGGAATTCAACGACGAACTGGTCGATCTGATCGCGGGCCAGTCCGATGCGCAATCGGGGCACCACACGATCCGCGAGCTGGAACGCATCCGCGACAGCAATCTGGTGGGTTTCCTGCGGGTGCTCAAAGACCGCGACTGGGGTGCCGGCCGCGTGCTGAAAGCACATGACGCAGGGCGCCGCGACACAGTGCAGATGCCGGACGCCGACGCCCCGCTGGTCCGCTTGCAGGTGCTGCCTAGCTGGATCGACTACAACGGGCATATGACCGAAAGCCGCTATCTGTTTGCTGGTTCCGAGACTTCGGACACGCTGCTGCGCCTGATCGGCGCGGATATGGATTATGTCGCAGGCGGGCACAGCTATTACACCGCCGAAACCCATATTCGGCATTTGGGAGAGGCGAAACTGGGCGATCACCTGACCGGATCGGTGCAGGTTCTGGCGGCGGATGACAAGCGGCTGCACATCTTCATGACAATCGCCAAGGATGGGCAGGCCGTGGCGACATTGGAACAGATGCTGCTGCATGTCGACATGGCCGCGGGCAAGACCTGCCCTGCCGCCCCCGCCGTGCTGGACCGGCTATTTGCGATCCGCGATGCCCATGCGGCGCTGCCCCGCCCCGCCGGTGCGGGCCGCCATATCGGACAGGGGAACAGCTGATGCATTTTGGCATGACCGACGAACAACGGATGATCGTGGACACGACCCGCGCATTTGTGGAGGCAGAGCTTTACCCGCATGAAGCGCTGGTCGAACGCACCGGCCAGCTGCCGATGGAGCTGATCCGCGAGATACAGGCCAAGGCGATGGCCGCAGGTCTTTATGCTGCCAATATGCCCGAAGAGGTCGGTGGAGCGGGTCTCGATACCTTGTCATGGCTGCTCTACGAGCGCGAGCTGGGTCGCGCGAATTACGCGCTGCACTGGACCTGCGTCGCGCGGCCATCAAACATCCTGCTGGCGGGGACAGAGGCGCAAAGGCAGAAATACCTCTATCCCTGCCTGCGCGGCGAGACATGGGATTGTCTGGCGATGACCGAACCGGGGGCCGGGTCCGACCTGCGGGGTATGCAGGCCAGCGCGCGGCATGATGGTGACGACTGGGTGCTGAACGGGACCAAACATTTCATCAGCCATGCCGATATCGCAGGCTTTACCATAGCCTTCATGGCGACCGGCGAAGAAGAAACGCCGCGCGGCACAAAGAAAAAGATCACCGCCTTCTTCGTGGACAAAGGTACGCCGGGGCTCACGGTACGAGGCGGCTATCGTAACGTCAGCCACCGTGGCTATTCCAATGCCATTCTGGAATTCGATGATTGCCGCGTACCTGCCGAAAACATCCTTGGCGAAGTGCACAAAGGGTTTGAAGTCGCCAATGACTGGCT
>PUNR01000161.1 GCA_003551805.1 Loktanella sp. | reverse complement strand
ACGCGCCAAGCCCCGCACGGATCAAACCCCGATAGGCCGACAGCGCAGTCAGTTTTCCGGCATGGGCCATGGCATAGACGCAAATTTCCTGCCCGGCGACATGATCTTGCGCAACCCAAGGCGCGGCGCTGCTGGGGATGATCTGCGCCAGACGCGCAGGCTTGGGCCGGATCATCGTTTGGGTGGCAAAGCGTGACCAGACCGGTTTGAACACCATATCCGACGCCTGACCGGACAAGGCCGCGACATCCGCCACGTTCTTCAGCAGCCGCGTTTGCGGGGTGGCAAGGCCAAAGTCGTGGCAAAGCCGGATAAAGCGGTATTTGTTATGGACCTGTGCGAGCAGGTCAAAACCGGGCGCGAACAGACGCGCAGGCATGGCGTGATCGCGCCATATCTGGCCAAGATAAAGCACCTCTTCACAGGTCGGGATCACGCAATCGACCTGCTGGCGGTTCAATATATCACGCAATGCCGCTGCCGCTTTGTCCGGATCTGCACGCAGAGACGGCAGCACATGATACCCCCGATGCAGCCGCGACGCCGCCGCCAGCGGGTGCCGCAAACTATCGGCCAGATGCACCCTGTGCCCTGCGCCTGCAAAAAGCCGTGTCAGGTGCAAAGCGACAGGCGCACGGGCGCCGGTGATCAGATAGGTCTGCGCTGTCATCGCTTTGGTATCCCAGCAATTGCCTTTTGCGCCAACCCCCGCGATAGAAGGCGCCATGACCTCTTACCTGCACGAAGATCGCCTGCAATCCGTTTTATCCGCGATCCGCGCCAGCGGGGCCGCGCGCGTGCTTGATCTGGGGTGCGGCGATGGTGATTTGTTTGTGCGGCTGGCCGTGATGCCGGAGCTGTCCGAATTGGTCGGGCTGGATATCTGCGCAACCTCGCTCGACCGCCTTCGGGCCAAGTTGCAGCGGATAGATGTGCAAGCGGGCAAGGTGGATGTGCGCCATGCCTCGATGACCGATCCGTCGCGCGACCTTGCGGGCTATGATTGCGCCGTGCTGCTGGAAACGATCGAACATATCGACCCCGGCGATCTGTCGCGGCTGGAACGCGCGTTATTCAGCGTGTTGCGTGCGCAGACCATCATCGTCACAACCCCGAACGCCGAATTCAACCCGCTTCTGGGCGTGCCGTCCCACCGGATGCGCCACCCTGACCACCGCTTTGAATGGGACCGCGCGCGGTTTCGCGCTTGGTGCGGGCGGGCCGCAAAGGCGTCAGGGTATACCGCCGCCTTTCACGATATTGCGGGTGCGCATCCGGTGCTGGGCGGGGCCAGCCAGATGGCGGTGTTCACACGGCTTTAGCCAAGGGCTACGCGCACAGCTTCTGACAGTGGCGTTGTCGGGCGGCCCAGCAATCTGCCCAAGGTGCCAGAGGTATCGGCAAGCCAGCCCCCCTGCGCCTTGATATCCACATCGACCAGCACGGTGGCAAAACCGGCAGGCAGGCCGAAGCTTTCCAATATCCCCTGATACACATCGCCCGGCAGGTTGTTGTAGGGAATGTCCTTGCCGGTCTGGCGCGATACTTCGGCGGCGATATCCGCCAGCGTGATCGTCTGATCACCGCCCAGTTCGTAAACCTGCCCGTCATGCCCGTCGCCTGCGGCGACCACAGCCAGTGCCTGCGCGTAATCGGCGCGGGTGGCGGGGGTGAAAGGCGCATCGCCCGCCGCCCCAATCATCGCACCGGCGCTGATCGCCCCCGCCAGATTGCTGGTCCAGTTTTCAGTGTACCAGCCAGTGCGCAGGATCGTGGCAGGCAGGCCTGCGGCATGGATCGCCGCTTCGGTCGCTTTGTGATCGGCGGCAATCAGCATGGGTGAGGCCTCAGCCTGCTGGATCGAGGTATAAATGATCCGCCCGACCCCAGCCGCCTTGGCCGCGTTGATGACATTGGTGTGCTGGCCCACGCGGTCGTTGAAATCGCTGGACGAGATCAGCGCCAACACATCGACGCCTTTCAGCGCCGTGCTGTCTGGCGCGGTATAATCAAAGGCGCGGGTGGTCACGCCGAGATTGGCAGCCTTCGCCGGATCGCGGGCAAGCGCGATGATCTGTGCGGGATCGGTCAGAGTTTGAAGATGGGCGATGGCCAGACGACCCAGTTGGCCGGTGGCACCTGTGATGGCGATTGTCATGGAAAGCTCCGTTCGTTGATTGACGAAACGCAGATAACCTTATACGCACGAAAAGGAAGTACCCACATTTTTGTAAGTATCAAAATGCCCGATGATCTGATCCCCGATGTTCTGAACGACCGCTGCCCGTCGCGGATGGTGCTGAACCATGTGACCAGCCGCTGGGGCGTGCTGGTGCTGATTGCCTTGCAGGACGGGACCATGCGGTTCAGCGCCCTGCGGCGGCGCATTGGCGGGGTGTCGGAACGGATGCTGACGCAATCTTTGCGGCTGCTGGAAGAAGACGGGCTTGTCTTGCGCACCGCGCACCCGGTCGTGCCGCCACATGTCGAATATGATTTGACGCCCTTGGGGGTCGAGGTCGCGGAAAAGGTACATGCGCTGGCTGCCTGTATCGAAGGCAATCTGGGGCAGATCATGGCGCATCGCACAGAATAGCCGCCCGCTTTGGTTGAAACTTTGGCCCCTATCAGGACATAAGGGGGCCAAAGCAGCAGCACAGGCGGGACCATCATGAGCAGAACAGCGATTATCACAGGCGGGTTGTCGGGCATGGGCCTTGCGATTGCCAAGGTCTTGCATGCGCAGGGCATAAATGTCTGCATCGGCGCACGGCGCGGCGCTGACCCGCAGGCAGTT
>PUNR01000076.1 GCA_003551805.1 Loktanella sp. | reverse complement strand
GCCCCGATCCGGTCAACGAATTGCTCTGCCCCGCCGGCACCGCGCCTGCTGTCGCGCCAGCGCAGGCCGGCGTCGCGGAACTGGCTCTGGGCCTGCTCTTCAAGGGCGGCAAGGTCCGCACCTACGGGCAGATCCAGCCGATAGTGCGTGGAAAAGAGCGTCCCTTCAACAATCAGCCCTGACCCTTGCAGACTGTCCGTCAGCACAATCGTACGCGGGCCAAGGCCGAAGCCTGCGGCGGCATTGTCGGGAAACCGTTCGAGAATGGCGCGCAGCGTGAAGTCAGCATCGCCTAGCCGGAACGTGTCACCGGGGGCGAGGTCGAGCCTGTCTGCCAGCACCCGTTCCATCACACCGCCCTGATCTGCCAGCGCCTGATCCAGCGGCATTTCCGGGTCCAACTGCACCTGCCCGATCAGCGGGTAGGCGTCATCCACTGCACGAATCTGGGTCAGGCCACGCTCGGTCGTGCCGTCACGGTCCACCACTGCCATTGAACGGAAATCGACTGTTTCAGAGATATTGTCGGCAATGCTTTCCAGCCATGCGCGTTCTTCGTCGCGGGCAAAGCGGTAGGTGAATTCCACCTCGGCATCGCCACCCAACAGGGCGGCACCATCGCGGGTCAGCCCGGCCTCTATCCCGGCGCGCACCGTACCGACAGCAGCAATTGCAGCGACACCCAGCGCCAGACATGCCAGAAACACGCGAAATCCGCGCAGACCGCCGCGCAATTCGCGCAGGGCGAAACGGGAAGCAATGCGCAGGGTCATTCGGCTGCCTTTGCCAAAGTATCAATTCGGCCATCGCGCAGATGCACCACACGGTCACAACGCGCGGCCAGTTCGTTGGCATGGGTCACCATGATCAGCGTCGCACCATGCCGGTCTCGCAGATCGAACAGCATGTCGATGATCGCAGCGCCGTTGGTTGCATCCAGATTGCCCGTCGGTTCATCTGCCAGCAATATCTTGGGGCGCGGGGCGGACGCACGCGCCAGCGCCACGCGCTGCTGTTCGCCGCCCGACATCTGGCTGGGGTAATGGTTGATCCGGTCGCCAAGGCCCACTGCGCGCAATTCCGCCTCTGCCCGAGCAAAGGCATCTTTTACCCCTGCCAATTCCAGCGGCGTCGCTACATTTTCCAATGCAGTCATTGTGGGGATCAGGTGGAAAGATTGAAACACCACACCCATATTGTCTCTACGAAAGCGGGCCAGCTGGTCTTCGTTCATCGCTGTCAAGTCTTGGCCAAGCGCCATGATCCGGCCCGATGTCGACTGTTCCAGCCCGCCCATCAACATAAGGAGCGATGATTTGCCCGACCCACTCGGCCCGACCAGCCCCAAGGTTTCCCCCTGCGCGACCGTCAACGATATATCATGCAGAATGTCGACGCGGCCTGCATTGCCGTCGAGGGACAGGCTGGCGTCGGTGATCGTCAGAACTGGGTTGGTCATAGGTGCTGCCTTTGGTCGCGGTGTCAGGTCTGGATATGGGGCATTGCGGGTGTTGCGCAACCTAAGCGCGGCGGTTTTGCTGCCCATGACAGCCGCGCATGCCGAAACTGTGACGATTGCTGCCTTGGGCGACAGTCTGACTGCGGGTTACGGGCTGGATCAGGAACAGGGTTTCGTGCCCCAGATGGAGGCATGGCTGCGCGATCAGGGGGCCGATGTCACAATCGTGAATGCGGGCGTTTCGGGTGACACAACGGCGGGCGGGCTGTCGCGGGTGGGCTGGACACTGACGCCGGATGTGGATGCGATGATCGTGGCTTTGGGTGGCAATGATTACCTGCGCGGACTTGATCCTGCAGTCAGCCGCGCCAATTTGGACGCGATCCTGTCTGCTGGGCAAGACGCGGGCGTGACCATGCTGTTGGTCGGGTTGAATGTGGGGACGAACTATGGCCCCGATTTTAAACGCGATTTCGAAGGCATGTATGTCGATCTCGCGGCGCAATACGATATTCCGCTATACCCCGATATGTTCGCCGCCATGCGGATCGAAGGTGAAACACAGGACGCGATGCGCCGGTTCATGCAGTCAGACGGGATTCACCCCAGCGCGGAAGGGGTCGGGATGGTGGTTGCTGATATGGGGCCAGTCGTGCTGGACCTGATCGCAGAGGTAAGACAATAAAGGCCACCGGCGGGAACCGACCGGAAGCCTGACAATTTGTCCGATGTCTGGCGGGCCTTAGTCGGCCAGCGTCAAATTGACAGCGCTTTCACGCCCATCGCGGCTGTTTTCAATGTCGAAGTTAACCTTTTGGTTGTCCTTCAACCCGGTCAGGCCGGAACGTTCGACAGCAGAAATGTGCACGAACACATCCTTGGAGCCGCCGTCGGGTGCGATAAAGCCGTAGCCTTTGGTGGTGTTGAACCATTTGACAGTGCCTGAAGCCATGTCTTTGTCTTCCTTGTGTTTTTCCGCTCGCATTGTGCAGCGGACCGGCTCGGTCAAAGTAAGATCGAATGACTGGGCCGTAAGGAAACAGTGGTCGATTTATTGCCGTCGCACGACAATGGTGCCACGATTCGCCATGAAATCAACACATTTTCGGTAGGTTGGGGCATGTGGCAGAATTTTGCGCACAAAAAAACGGCGCGCAAATCATGCGCGCCGTCTTAATCGTCAATCGATTATGCGAGTGCGAGGTTGATCGCAGATTCGCGGCCATCACGGCCGGACTCGATGTCGAAAGTGACCTTCTGGTCGTCTTTCAGGCCAGTCAGGCCGGAACGCTCTACAGCGGAGATGTGGACGAAAACGTCCTTGGATCCACCTTCAGGAGCGATAAAGCCGAAGCCTTTAGTTGCGTTGAACCACTTTACGGTGCCATTGGCCATCGTATTTTTCCTTTGTCGTTCTGCCCACGATATTGCGGCAGCTTGGCTTAGTCAGAACTTGATCGAGAGACTGTAGCCGAAAGGAGAACAGTGGGTCGAAAAGAATAACGTTTGCCGTGCCCGTATGACGGAAACGGCATCACAAATCAAGCGATACTTTACAACCCTGCGGTCGGTGCCATCACAGTAGCACCGTCCGACAGGTGAAATCGCCCGTTTCAGCGGACGAATTTCTTGTGTTTCATCCGCTTTGGTTCAAGCGCATCGGCACCAAGACGAGATTTCTTGTCTTCCTCGTAATCGGTGAACCCACCCTGAAACCATTCGACATGCGCATCGCCTTCGAAGGCAAGGATATGCGTGCAGATCCGGTCAAGGAAGAAACGATCGTGTGAGATAACCACAGCGCAGCCCGCAAAATCGACTAGCGCATCTTCCAATGCGCGCAGCGTTTCGACGTCAAGGTCGTTGGTCGGCTCATCGAGCAGCAGGACATTGCCGCCGGATTTCAGCAGCTTGGCCATATGCACGCGGTTGCGTTCACCGCCAGACAGCAGGCCGACCTTTTTCTGCTGGTCGCCACCTTTGAAATTGAACGCCGAACAATAGGCGCGGCTGTTCATCTGGGCATCGCCCAGCATGATGATTTCCGCACCACCGGTGATTTCTTCCCAGACGGTCGCGTCAGGGTTCAGTGCATCGCGCGACTGGTCGACATAGGACAGTTTCACGGTGTCGCCGTATTCCACAGTGCCCTCGTCGGGTTCTGCCTGACCTGTCAGCATCGAAAACAGCGTGGACTTACCCGCGCCGTTCGGACCGATCACGCCAACGATACCGCCGGGTGGCAGATCGAACGACAGATCCTCGACCAGCAGCTTGTCACCCATGGCCTTTTTCAGACCCGCCACCTCGATCACCTTGTTGCCCAGACGGGGGCCGTTGGGGATGATGATTTGCGCACGGCCCATCTTTTCACGCTCTGACTGGTTGGCCAGATCGTTATAGGCGCTGATCCGCGCTTTGGACTTGGCCTGCCGCGCCTTGGCCCCTTGCCGCATCCATTCCAGTTCGCGTTCTAGCGTGCGCTGTTTGGATTTGTCGTCCTTGGCTTCGCGTTCCAGACGCTTTGCCTTGGCTTCCAGCCAGCTGGAATAATTGCCCTCATGCGGAATACCGGACCCACGGTCGAGTTCCAGAATCCAGCTTGTGATTGCATCAAGGAAATAGCGGTCGTGGGTCACGATCAAGATCGTGCCTTTGTAGTCGATGAGGTGCTGTTGCAGCCAAGCGATGGTTTCGGCGTCAAGGTGGTTGGTCGGTTCGTCAAGCAGCAGCATGTCAGGTGCTTCCAGCAGCAGCTTGCACAAAGCAACACGGCGCTTTTCACCGCCCGACAGCGTAGTGACATCTGCATCATCAGGCGGGCAGCGCAATGCCTCCATGCTGATGTCAATCTGCGCGTCCAGATCCCACAGGTTCTGCGCGTCGATTTCATCCTGAAGCGTCGCCATCTCATCGGCGGTTTCTTCGGAGTAATTCATCGCTACTTCATTATAGCGGTCAAGGATCGCCTTCTTGTCCGCCACACCCAGCATGACGTTTTCACGTACGGTCAGATTAGGGTCAAGTTCGGGTTCCTGCGGCAGATAGCCAACGCGCGCACCTTCGGCGGCCCATGCTTCGCCTGCGAAATCCTTGTCCTGTCCCGCCATAATCCGCATCAGGGTCGATTTACCCGTGCCGTTGACGCCGACGACACCGATTTTCACACCGGGCAGGAAATTCAGGCGGATGTTCTCGAACACCTTCTTGCCGCCGGGATAGGTCTTGGACACGCCGTCCATGAAATAGACGAATTGATAGGCTGCCATTGGCGCTGCTCCGCTTTGCTGATCAGGATCAGCCACGTCGATATCGGAACCAGCCGTCGGGGGCAATCGGTCTTGCAGGGCTGTCTGCAACAGATAGCCAGCAGGAGAAATCTCTGAATCGTGCTGTTTCGTGATCCAATATAGAACCTAGCTGCGTAGAATTTGAGCATTGTTCCTGAAAATACGCATGTTGGCAGTTTTTTTACCACAATTGCCGATGGTTCCCTATGGTTAAGACAACCAGGCGCCAGAACCTGTCCGCGCGGGCCTTGTCCCGCAGACTATGCTGGAACACCAACACACGGGAATATCACCATGGGACAGACTACGTTTATCGTCGGTCTTGACGGGTCCGATGCGGGGGCACGCGCACTTGCCTTTGCCAAGGACCGTGCCAAGGCTGCGGGCGATTGCAAGATCGTCATATGCTACGTCATCGAATGGTCGCCATTCACCTTTCAAACCGCCGAGGAAAACGCGCAGCGCCACAAGCGCCGCGAGAATGAAATCGCGATGGCGCATGAACGGGTCCTTGATCCGGCGCTGACGTCTGCCAAGGCCGAAGGCTTTGACATCGAGGGGATCGTGCGCCACGGCGACGCAGCCGACATTATAGACGCGCTGGCCCGCGAACGCGATGCCAAGCAGATCATGATCGGCCGTGTCGGCACCAAGGGGCTGAAGGCGCGAATTTTTGGCGGTGTCGCAGGCCGGCTTGCAACGACGGCCACCGTGCCTGTCACGATCATTCCATGAAAGGGACCAAAATGCTAAGATTGCATCACTTCGTGGCAACGCTGTTTGCCTGCCTTCTTCCCGGATTGGCCTCCGCACAAGAGCTGGCCACGGTGAACGAAAGGGTGAACCAGCTGTTTGCCGATTACACCGGCTGGTATGTCGGGTTCATCTTTGCACCTTTACCAGGGACAGATTTTTCGTGGATCGCCTTGTGGCTGGTTGTGGGCGCGGTCGTGTTTACCATCTATTTCGGTGCGATACAGTTCAGCGGATTCATCCATTCGATCCGATTGGTGAAAGGCGATTATTCAGACCCCAATGATGCAGGCGAGGTCAGCCATCTTCAGGCGCTGGCCACCGCCTTGTCGGGCACTGTCGGTTTGGGGAATATCGCGGGCGTCGCTGTTGCCGTCAGTATCGGCGGGGCAGGAGCCACGTTCTGGATGATTGTCGCGGGCCTGTTCGGTATGGCGACCAAGTTTACCGAATGTACGCTTGGCGTGAAATACCGCAACGAATACCCCGATGGTTCGGTGTCCGGTGGGCCGATGTATTACATGGTCAAAGGGTTCAAGGAACTTGGCCTGCCTTTGGGCGGGGCGATGGCGGTGCTGTTTTCGGTCTTTACCATTCTGGGGGCCTTGGGCGGCGGCAACATGTTTCAGGCCAATCAGGCCCATGCGCAAATATCTAACGTGGTCGGTGACTATCCGGGCTGGATTACGGGGCTGGTACTCGCGGTGCTGACCTTTGCGGTCATCGCGGGCGGTTTGAAATCCATCGCACGCGTCACTGAAAAGATCGTCCCGTTCATGGGGATTTTCTATGTGCTGGTGTCGGTGGTCATCCTGATCATGAACTACGACCAGATCATCTGGGCGTTCGGGCAAATCTTTGTCGGGGCCTTTACCGGGCTTGGTATTGTGGGCGGGTTCACCGGTGCGCTGATCCAGGGTTTCCGGCGCGCGGCCTTTTCCAACGAGGCGGGGATCGGTTCTGCCGCTATCGCCCACTCTGCGGTGCGCACCAAGGAGCCTGTCAGCGAAGGCTATGTTGCTTTGCTGGAACCTTTTATCGACACGGTGGTGATCTGCACGATGACCGCTTTGGTGATCGTGATCAGCGGCGTGCTGGCGCAAGATCCGCAAACGGGCCTTTACATCTGGAACGCCGAACTGGGCCGGATCACGACAGAAGGTGACGTGGGCGGTGTGGCCCTGACTTCAGCCGCCTATGCCACAGCGTTTTCGTGGTTTCCGGTGCTGTTGATGGTCGCCGTCGTGCTGTTCGCCTTTTCGACGATGATCAGTTGGTCCTACTACGGGTTGAAAGCCTGGACCTATCTGTTCGGCGAAGGGCAGACGAAAGAGCTGATCTTCAAGTTCATCTTCTGCGTGTTCATCGTAATCGGTGCCGCGGCGAGCCTGGATCCGGTGATCGACTTCTCGGATGCGATGCTGTTTTCGATGGCGATTGTGAACATCATTGCGCTGTATTTCCTGATGCCGATCGTCAAGCGCGAGCTGCACAGCTATCGGAGCCGTCTGAAGTCTGGCAAGATCGTCAAGACTGCAGACCAGACCTGAAACACGAAAGGCCCCGCCAATGACGGGGCCTTTCATTTAACACAAACCGCTTATTGCGGGATTTCGCCGGTCAGACCTTCGATGTAGAAATTCATACCCAGCAAGGTTTCGTCATCGGCGACTTCACCGTCTTCCAGCCAGACGGAACCGTCCTGATAATTGATCGGTCCTGTGAACGGGTGGTATTCGCCCGCACGGATCGCCTCGATCATCGCTTCGGCAGAGGCTTTGACTTCGGCTGGCACCGCATCGGTGATTTCACCGATGGCGACCATACCTTCAGGGATGCCATGCCAGACGTTGCTGCTTTCCCATGTGCCATCAATCACCGCCTGCGTGCGTTCGATGTAGTAAGGCGCCCAGTCGTCAATGATGGACGACACCCGCGGGAACGGTCCGAACTCGGCCATATCGGACGCCTGACCAAATGTAACCACGTTGCCCGCAGCCTGCGCTGCTGCCTGTGGGGCGGTCGAATCAGTATGCTGCAGGATCACGTCGGCACCCTGTTCGATCAGCACGGAAGCGGCTTCCGCCTCTTTCGCTGGATCGAACCATGTATAGGCCCAGATGATGCGGAATTCGACATCGGGGTTCACTTCACGCGCATGCAGGAAGGCGGAATTGATACCCTGAATAACCTCGGGGATCGGATACGATCCGATATAGCCGATGATATTGCTTTCGGTCATCTGGCCCGCGATATGGCCCTGAATGGCGCGACCTTCATAGAAACGCGCGTTATAGGCGGACACGTTTTCAGCGGTCTTGTAGCCAGTGGCATGTTCGAATTTCACATCCGGGAAACGTTCGGCCACGTTGATCGTCGCATCCATATAGCCAAAGGATGTGGTAAAAATCAGATCCGCACCCTGCAGCGCCATCTGCGTCATAACGCGTTCGGCATCGGGGCCTTCGGGTACGCTTTCGACAAAGACGGTTTCGACGGCGTCACCGAAATGGGCTTCGACGGCCTGACGGGCCTGATCGTGCTCATAGGTCCAGCCGCCGTCGCCGACGGGGCCTACATAAACGAACCCGACCTTGGTCTGGTCTTGCGCAAAAGCGCCAGTTGCAAGGGCAAGTGCGATGCCGGTCCCTGCCAGTAATGTTTTTAGTGTCATAATTTTCCCCTTGGTGGTCGATAATCCTCAGCGTGAGGCGTGGAACGATTGGGCAAGTGACCCCGGTGCCCGTCCGGATCGCATCATAACCAGAACCAGAATGGTTGCCAGATACGGCGCCATTGAAAGATAAGCGACGGGCAAAGCAAAACCTGCCGCTTGTAGATTAAGCTGTAAGACGGTCACGCCGCCAAACAAATAAGCACCCAGCAAAAGCCGCCATGGCCGCCAGCTTGCAAAAACGACAATCGCCAGCGCGATCCAGCCTGCCCCTGCGGTCAGCCCTTCGGTCCATTGTGGCACGCGCACAAGGCTCAGATAGGCCCCGCCCAGCCCCGCGCAGGCCCCGCCGAACATGATTGCCAGCAGCCGGACACGCACCACATGATAACCCAACGCATGGGCCGCGTCGTGGTTTTCACCCACCGCACGCAAAACCAACCCCGCGCGGCTGTAGGTCAGGAAATACCAGACCGCCGCAATGATCAGGATGCCCAGATAAACAACCGGATCGTGGTTAAACAAGATCGGCCCGATCAATGGCAAATCGCTCAGTAGCGGCACCGGCCATTTTGCGATAACCGGGGCTTTGATCCCGATATAGCTTTGGCCCAACAACGCCGCCAGGCCCAGCCCGAACAGCGTCAGCGCCAGTCCGGTTGCCACCTGATTGGATAACAACACCTGCGTCAGAATACCGAACACCAGCGCCACCATCGCCCCGCCAAGTGCCGCCCCCGCAAATCCAAGCAAGGGTGATCCGGCATTGATCGTCACGATAAACCCGCAGACAGCGCCGGTGATCATCATCCCCTCGACGCCAAGGTTCAGTACACCAGCGCGTTCGACCACCAGCTCGCCGATTGCGGCCAGCAGGATCGGTGTTGCCGCCACCATCAAGGATGCCAGCAGCAGAACCGGGTTGATTGCTGACATATCCATTATGCAATCCTCCGCGTGCCAATGCGGACGCGGTAATGCGTCAGCACATCGACGGCCAGCAAAAAGAACAGCAGCATCCCTTGCAGAACCTGAATCGCGGCAGCTGGCAGGCGCAGGTTCGATTGCGCGATCTCGCCGCCGATATACGTCAGCGCCATCAGCCCCGCGGCCAGCAGAATACCGACCGGATGCAACCGGCCCAGAAACGCCACAATGATCGCTGTGAACCCGTAACCGGCGTTGAAATCAATGCTGATTAACCCAGATGGACCCGCTACTTCAAACAGGCCCGCCAACCCCGCCAACGCTCCTGAAATCCCCATACAGATCAACACCAATAGGCCGGGGTTCACCCCGGCAAACCTTGCGGCCCTCGGGCTTTGCCCCGACAGGCGCACCTGAAACCCGAAGATATGACGCGATAGCGTGATATAGGCGAAAATCACCGCGATAAATGCAAAGACCACACCCCAGTGCAGCCCCGCGCTTTCGTTGATCCAGCTGGTGGCAGATGGATAACGCGCCAGATTCCGGCTTCCCGGAAACCCCATCGCGTCGGGGTTGCGCATAACTCCCAGTGCCATCGACGCCAACAGGTTTTGCGCCACATAAACCAGCATCAGCGATACCAAAATCTCGTTGGTGCCAAACTTGACGCGCAACACACCGGGGATCATCGCCCATGCCCAGCCACCCAGCGCACCCGCCATAATCATCAAAGGCAGAATAAAGACAGATTCAGTGGGGTAAAACGCCAGACCAACAGCCGCCCCGCAAATCGCGCCCAAGATATACTGGCCCTCTGCCCCGATATTCCACACACCCGCGCGAAACCCGAAAGACAGCCCGATCGCGATCAACACCAAAGGTGCCGCCTTGATCAGCAACTGCGGCCTGTAATACCACGCAAATTCCGAAAACAGCGGGTCCCAGAAAATCGTGCGGATCGTCACGAACGGGTCCTTGCCAAGCGCTGCAAACAAAAGCCCGCCACAGGCCATCGTCAACATCACCGCCAACAAAGGCGCCGCATATGTCCAGAATTGTGACGGCGCCGTGCGCTTCTCTAGCCGGATCATGCAGGTACCTTCATCGTCAGAGTATAAATATCCCCGCCGGAGGCATAAAAGTCAGGCATCCACATGCGCCACCTCCATATCATGGGCACCGCCCAACATCAGTCCGATCTGTTCCACGCTCAGCCCTTGCGCCGGACGCGGCGCAGACAAACGCCCGCCGTTCAACGCGGCAAACCTGTCCGATATCTCCATCAGCTCGTCCAGATCCTGAGAGATGCAGATCACCGCAGCGCCCTTGTCTGCCAGATCAAGCAGCGCCTGCCTGATCGCGGCCGCCGCCGATGCATCAACCCCCCAAGTCGGCTGGTTGACCACGAAGACCACGGGGTTCTGCATAATCTCGCGCCCGATCACGAATTTCTGCAAATTGCCGCCCGACAGCGACCGCGCTGTATTGGCAGGCCCCGGTGTGCGCACGTCAAACGCCTTGATCACCGCGCTGGCGTAGTCCCGGGCCTTGCCCCAGCGCACAAAGCCGCGCCTGGTCAGGTCCTGCCGCGCCACAGCGGTCAGCAATGCGTTTTCCGTCAGCGTCATGTCAGGGGCAGCAGCATGGCCCATGCGTTCTTCGGGCGCTGCCAACAGGCCCATACGGCGGCGCGCATTCGGTCCCAGATGCCCGATGCTTTCGCCCTGCATCATCAGCGTGTTGCGCCGCGTGCGGATTTCACCTGAAAGCGCCGCGACAAGTTCATCCTGTCCGTTGCCAGCCACACCACCGATACCCAGTATTTCGCCCCTGCGCACGGTCAGGTCGATATCGCGCAAAGCTGTGCCAAAACGGTGCGGGGCTTTTGCGCTAAGCCCTTGCAAGGTCATAATCACCTCGCCCTGCGCGCGGGCTGCCTTAAGCGGCACATGCAAACTGCTGCCCACCATCAGCTCTGCCATCTCGCGTGCGGATGTTGCGCGTGGATCGCAAGTGCCCACAACCTGTCCCAGTCGTAGCACCGTGGCGGCATCACAAAGCGCGCGGATTTCTTCCAGCTTATGCGAAATATAAAGGATCGCCGTGCCCGCATCACGCAGGCGGCGCAGCGTTTCAAACAGGATCGCCACCTCCTGCGGGGTCAGCACCGATGTGGGCTCGTCCATAATCAACAACTTGGGGTCTTGAAGCAGACAACGGATAATCTCGACCCGCTGGCGTTCACCTGCCGACAGCTCTCCTACAATCCGTGTCGGGTCCAACGGCAGGCCATATTGATCCGACACCAACCGCACACGCGCCGCGATTTCGCGCTGGGGTGGCGGGTTTTCCATGCCAAGCGCGATGTTTTCAGCGACATTCATCGCGTCGAACAAGGAAAAATGCTGGAATACCATCGCCACACCTGCGGCGCGCGCCGCGCGCGGCTCTGCCGGTTCAAAGCTTGCGCCTTGCAGATACATTTGCCCTGCATCGGGTTTGACCAGGCCGTAAATCGTCTTGACCAATGTCGATTTGCCCGCCCCGTTTTCCCCCAAAAGCGCGTGGATTTCGCCGGGCTGGATGTCGAACGACACATCCTTGTTGGCGACAACACCGGGATAGGCTTTGGTCAAACCCTCAAGGCGCAACAACGGGGTATTCATGCGCGGCTTTCCTTGCTCTGGCTGGTTTGCCGCGCGATCATGGCGGTTGCGACGCCGAGCGCAAGGGCTGCGGGATGTTTGCCCAGCGATGTGTCACCAATAGGACAGGCTATGCGCGCGATTTGTGCAGGTGGATGACCCAATTCTGCCAGCCGCTTGCGGAACCGCGCCCATTTCGTGGCCGATCCGATCAGCCCCGCGCTTGCAAAAGGTCGCGACAGGATCGCATGGCACAACGCAAGATCAAGCGCATGGCTGTAGGTCAGGATCAGATGTGCAGCATCATCCGGCGCATGCCGCACGACCTGCGCGGGATCGACCGCGACCAGCGTGGTCACATCCGTTTGCGGAAAACGGTCAACTGCCACATCGATCCAGGTGATCGCGAAATCGGGCAAAGGCTGCATCACATGCACGATGGCGCGACCCACATGCCCCGCCCCGTAAATCCACAACGGACGGCGCGGCTGTTCGTCCAGCGCTTCCGCCACCTCCCAGACCAGCGTGACCGACCCGCCGCAGCATTGCCCCAAGGCAGGCCCCAGCGGGATCGTCGCGCGAAGTTGCGTCCGGCCTTCGGCCAGCATCCGACGCGCTTCAGCCATGGCATCCCATTCGAGCGCGCCACCGCCAATCGTCCCTTCGGTGCGATCCGGCCAGACCATCATCTGCGCCCCCGCCTCGCGCGGGGCCGATCCCGCCGTGCCTGCGACAGTGATGCGGATTCCCGTCATCCGCGCGCCCTGTGGACGGCGCGCAGCACTTCTTCCGCTGTGGCAGGCGCCTGTAAATCGGGGTAGTGCTGCCCGCAGGCTTGGACCGCCGCCGACAGCGCCAGAAACGCGGAAATCCCCAACATGAACGGCGGCTCACCCACGGCCTTGGACCGATAGATCGTCTGCGCCGGATTGGGCTGGTCCCACAGCGCCACGTTGAATACGTCGGGCCGGTCTGAACAAGCGGGGATCTTGTAGGTCGCAGGCGCATGGGTGCGCAGACGCCCCTTTTCATCCCAGACCAGTTCCTCGGTGGTCAGCCAGCCTGCGCCTTGCACATAAGCCCCCTCGACCTGCCCGATATCCAGCGCAGGGTTCAGCGACGCACCCGCATCAT
>PUNR01000414.1 GCA_003551805.1 Loktanella sp. | reverse complement strand
GCGGTGTCGATGCCAAGGTCACGCACAAAGCCGGTGTCGAGCTTAAGTTCATCAAATTCCAGTTCTTTCAAATGCTGGAAAGATGCAAATCCGGTGCCAAAATCATCCAGCGAAATCCGCACCCCGATCTTACGGAAATTTGAAATGGATCGTTGGATTATTTCACTTGATCGGGCGATGAAAATATCTTCGGTAATCTCGAACGTCAGGTGGCGGCGCAGATGCGGATAGACGTCGATCAGATTTAGCAGGTCGTTGTGGCCCGATACTGTCGCCAGTGTTACCTCGGCAATGTTGACAGAAACCTGCCCGGGATCAAAACCGTCTGCGGTGATGTCCTGCAGATCCCGCAGCACGCGGCGCACCGTGTGCAGGGTAAATTCACCCTGAAGACCCAGTTCATTAATCTGCGGCAGAAAATCTGCCGGTGCCAAAAGGCCACGCGTCGGGTGGTGCCAGCGCGATAAAGCCTCGAACCCGACAACGCGGGTGGTTTCAAGGCAGATTTTTGGTTGATAATACGGGACAATTTCGCCGGTCTGCATGGCCGCCAGCAAAATCTGACGGTCTTCAAGGCTGGCCCGAACCGGAAAGGCATCTTTGTCGTAGACCCAGATATCGCAGTCAGCTTCTTGTTTGGCCCGAAACATCGCCTGATCCGCGCCGGATAAAAGAGCAGGCAAATTCGCAAGATCCTTTGTCTGGCGGGCGATGCCGATACTGGCACCGACCTGCAGCATTTTTTCTTCGTAGATGGTCGGCGCCGTAACAGCAGCGATCAGGTCTGTGCCAATTTGATACGCGTCTTCGGTGCCGGTGATATCGGTGCGCACAACGGCAAATTCATCGCCGCCTAGTCTGGCGACCAACCCGTCCTTGCCAACCCAGGTCGTCAACCGGCCCGCAATCGCGCAAAGCATGGCGTCGCCGGCATTGTGGCTATAGCTGTCGTTGATCGGCTTGAAACCGTCCAGATCAATCAAAAACACGGTCACACCGCAGCGATAGGCGTGCTGCTGCATCAATGTTTCCACTTTGTCGTCAAAGGCGCGGCGGTTCAAAAGGCCCGTCAACGGATCATGCCGCGACAAGCGTTCAAGTTCCTTCAATCGTGTATTTGCTTCTTTGCGCGCACGTTCCAGCGCGCGATGCGTATCGTTCTGACGCGTCATCGTACCAAAGGTGTTGATTGCGTAGACAAGCATCAGAAACAATGTCGCTAGCCAATGGTCGATACGGTCGGGATGGGCGGGATTCTGGATCAGGTTCCACATAATGTAGAACACCGCACCAATCGCGACACTCATCTGGGTCCAATTGTAAACGGGTAGCAAGCCGAACGTGTTACTGATGTGCACAAACACCCCAAACGTCCAGATAAAGCCTGCCAGAATGAACGGCAGAGAATCGCTTTGCGACAGGATCACGCCGTAAGACAGGAACGGGAAAAGTGACCCCCAGTTGATCGCGAAAATAGTCACAGCCGTACCAAGACCCAGTGGTTGGTCAAAACGGCTGGCGCGTTTGTTCAGTGGGTAAGCGACGAGCTCAAACATGATAATCACTGCGAATGCAGCCAACCCTTCGCCCAGAAAGCCGCCAACAAAGCATATCCCCAACATGATGGTCGCAACGACGATCCGCAAACCCACATCGCGGCCAGAAATATGGCCGGCGATCTGGGTCTGATAAAGAAAATGGTCAAACCGACGTTGAGGCATGGCTGCTTGGGCCCTCCATCGCGCCTTTATGGGACAACGACCCAAACAAGCCGTTAACAACGCCGATAATCTGCCAACAAGGTAAACGCGGGACTTGCCCCTTGTTCCGACCGCCGCTTGGGCCTATACGCCGCCCCTGATCCCGAAAATAAAGGCGGCGGAAATGGCTGGCAGCGCAAACCTGAACGTGATGATGAAAACCGCCCGCAAGGCGGGGCGCGCCTTGTTGAAAGACTTTGGCGAGGTGGAACAATTGCAGGTCAGCACAAAAGGCCCCGGCGACTTTGTGACCCGCGCCGACAAAGCGGCAGAGGCGATGATCCGCGAAGACCTGCTGCATGCGCGCCCGTCTTATGGCTTTCTGGGCGAGGAAGGCCGCGAGATCGAAGGCGAAGACCCGACCCGCCGCTGGATCGTCGACCCTTTGGATGGCACCACGAATTTCCTGCACGGCCTGCCGCATTGGGCCGTCAGCATCGCGCTGGAACACAAAGGCCAGATCGTGGCCGGTGTGATCTATGACCCCACCAAGGACGAGATGTTCTATGCTGAAAAAGGCGGCGGCGCCTGGCTGAACGAAAGCCGGTTGCGCGTTTCTGGCCGCCACAAAATGATTGAGAGTATTTTTGCCACCGGTCTGCCCTTTGCCGGGCGTGCCGATTTGCCGGAAACCTTGCAGGATCTGGCGCGTCTGTTGCCTGCTTGCGCAGGTGTGCGCCGGTTTGGTGCGGCGGCGCTTGACCTCGCTTATGTTGCGGCAGGCCGGTATGACGGGTTCTGGGAACGCGGATTGAAGGCGTGGGATATGGCTGCCGGTCTGGTGATCGTCCGCGAAGCAGGTGGGATCGTCGAGCCGCTTGCAGGCGAATCCGATATCATCGGTTCAGGCGAAGTGATCTGCGCAAACGAGGCGATCTTTGCGACTTTTGCCAAGGTCATCCGCAAGGCGTAAACCTTCGTCATCGTCCGAGCTTAAATATCCCCGCGCGGCGCGCCGCGGCGCAGCCGCGTCAGGGGCGCTGCCCCTCGGCGCTGCCCCTCGGCGCTGGCGCGCCTCACCCCGGAGTATTTCGGGAAATAAGAAGATGT
>PUNR01000375.1 GCA_003551805.1 Loktanella sp. | reverse complement strand
TTTGCGACCCGGCACGTTCTTGGCGTAGCGCGCATTCACAAGGATCACATGAAGGCCGTGGCCCTCCAATATCTCAAAGGCAGGAATCCAGTAAACACCTGTCGATTCCATCGCGACGCTGGTGACGCCACAGGATTTGAACCAAGCCGCCAGTGCATAAAGATCCTGCGTGAATGTTCCAAAGGCGCGCACGGGCATGTCGCAGGCATCAGGATTCACCGCAGCCAGATGCATGGTGGATCCACTTGGTCTTGCCATTTTCAGACATACGGAGTTGAAAGGTCTTGGTAGCACCTGTGCTCAAGCGGACGTACAGCCCGTTTCCATTAGAAATCCGACCGGGTGACGATCCGTACTGTGCTGCTTCGATTTGCTTGACCGTCAACATTCAGTGTTCCTTTCGTTTTTGCACTGCATACAGGGTACAAAACGGCACTGGACTGCGATAACCCAACCACGGGGCTTGTGGGGGCAGCGGGCGGAATTAATATATGAAATACAATGCCTGAAAGGTAAATCAAGAAGGCTTCTTATGGCGTTTGGACGGGATGACCGTTGCTTCCCCAGTCCGCCATTAATACCCCTATCTGATACATCGATATCACAGCTTCCGTCTGTCCTTTTGTGTCGCTTCAGACGATGCGGGGCAAAGTTGAGATACGGTCTCTGCACGTGGGCAGACTATGCTGGACTTGTAGCATTCGATCTTTACCAACCAGCGGGTCCATACCGCTTGCGACCTTCAGAACGTGTCCGATCCGGGCCTTGCGCCGTATCTCAACCGTGTCTGCACGTCATGGTCATAAGCGCCAATGCGCTGGACGTGATGCATGATCCGCGTGAACCAGCGCATTGCGTCTGTTTTCTCGAACGTGTCCTGCATCGTGTAGATGCCTGCATGCTCGCCCAACAAAAGACCGCGCCGATGGCGCTTGAACCGTTGTGCAAACGGATCAACCATGCGCGCCATCCGCTGACCGATCTTCGGAAGCTCAAGCGCCCTTTGCGGCGACAAACACCCGGCGAACCAGCGCAGCGGGCGCTGTGTTACCGCATCAGCCTTCAACACCTCGATGAAGCGACGGTTTTGCGATTGCTCCAGTAGGCGCGTCAGGTGGTCGGCCTGATGCATCAAGGCGGCAAAGGCTGCGGTTTCTGCCGAATTGTCGCGCGTGACCGCGATTTGGGCCATATAATCTTTCAAATTGTCCAACGTCGGCGTGACCCGCAAGCCCAACGCCGACAATCGTCGCAAATCGGCGTCAGGTCCAAGTGCCAGCGCATAGGCCGCAAAGATTTCACGCGCAGCCCAGATCACGACGCCATGTGCGGCCTGCAACGCAGCACCGTCATCTGCCAAAAGGTGGCGGTCAAGCTCTGGCGCGGTGCGACTGCCAAGATCGGGTCGCAGCCATTCCACCAAGGCTGCGAATTGATGGGTAAATGGCAAAAATACCAGCATACCCAACAGTTTGAACCCTGTATGAAACACGACCAGCGCGGTATCTACACCGCTACGCGCGGCCAATCCTTCCAGCGGGACTGTGACAAACATCAGCAGGGGAAAGGCGATTGCCATGGTTCCAAGATTGAACATCAGGTTCGCGATGGCGGTTTGCTGCATCGCCCGCGACCCCCCGATTGTGGCGATCAGCGCGGTAATCGTGGTGCCAAGGCTCATCCCGATCACCGCCGCTGCGGCCTGAACCAGCGGTAAGGCACCGCTGCTTAGCAGGACCAGCACCACCGCAACAGCAGCGGACGACGATTGCATCACCACCGTCATCGCAAGCCCCAGCGCCATCATCGCAACCATGCCGGCCAGTCCGGTTCCCGGTGTCCATTCCGGCGTGAGCCAGTCCGCAGCACCGGACATGCCATCCTGCATCAAGTCCAGCCCGATAAACAGCAAGCAAAACCCTGCTACGATCCGGCCAAGCCGCGCGACGCGGCCTTGCGACATCAGCATCGTCAGGCTTGCCACAAACAACAGGCCCATCGCCAGTGCGCCTAGCTGCAGTTTGAAGCCGACAAGCGACACGATCCAGCCTGTGAACGTGGTGCCGATGTTCGCGCCATAGACAACGCCCAGCGCTTGGGGGAAGCTGATCAGGCCTGCGCCCACAAACCCGACCGTCATGACCGTCGTCGCCGAAGATGACTGGATAACCGCTGTGGTCACTGCGCCGCTTGCCACCCCTCGCAGCGGGGTAGAGGTGAACTGCGCCAAAAGGCGCCGCAGATTTGGCCCTGCTTCTTCGCGCAGTGCCTCTGTCATGATCTTCATGCCCAGCAGGAACAGCCCGATTCCGCCCAGTGCAATCAATATCTGCGACATGGTATTCGTTCCCTGCCATCGAAAATGCTGTGGCCCTTGGCGCCACAACGCGGCCTTGTCAAATAACGGCTGACCGTGATCCTTTCGCAAATATCACATTCAAGGCTGCAACACATATGTCCCCGGCGCAGGACACAACGGCGCGAACCCTTTGTCAGCCGCACCAGTGGCTGGCGCGTTCACCATGCCACCACCCTGCGCGGCAAGCCAGTCTATCCAGTCAGGCCACCACGACCCTGCCTTCGGCTCTGTCTGGGCCAGCCATGCGTCGGGGCCGACGTAAAGCGACCCTGCGGGCCGTGGCGAGATGCGAAAGTGCCGCCCTTTATGGCCCGGCTCGCTTAGGATGCCGGTGTTATGACCGCCCTTGGTCAGCACCAAGGTCAGGTCGTTGTCAGTGAACAGCTTTGTTTTGTAAACAGAACGCCAAGGCGCGATGTGGTCCGTTTCGGTACCGACGACGAACAAGGGCGCGGATAT
>PUNR01000401.1 GCA_003551805.1 Loktanella sp. | reverse complement strand
CCGTTATCCCACAATATTGCGATCATGCGATCACCTGCGCGATCCGCTGGGCAAGCTGGGCGGCCACTGCATCTTTGGACATGCGCGGCCAGCTTTCGGCGCCTTGATCGGTGATCAGGGTCACAGCGTTTTCGGTGCCACCCATGATACCTGTCGCAGGTGATACGTCATTGGCGACGATCCAGTCACAGCCCTTGCGCAGGCGTTTGGCGGTGGCGTGGGCGATCACATCATCGGTTTCAGCGGCAAAGCCGATGACCAAGGGCGGACGCCCCGCACCCATCTGGGATACTGTCGCCAGAATATCGGGGTTTTCGGCAAATTCCAGATGCGGCAGGCCGGCTGCATCTTTCTTGATCTTGCTGGCACCGGCATTGGCAACGCGCCAGTCCGCTACGGCAGCGGCAAAGATCGCCGCATCCGCAGGGGCTGCGGATTGCACGGCTTGCAGCATCTGGGCGGCGGTCTGGACGTGCACGACCTGCACACCGTCAGGGGGTGGCACATCGGCGGGGCCGGTCACGAAAGTCACCGTCGCGCCAAGGCCCGCAAGCGCGCGCGCAATCGCCGTGACTTGCGCGCCAGACGACCGGTTCGCGATATAGCGCACGGGATCAATCGGTTCATGCGTCGGGCCAGAGGTAACAAGGATATGTTTGCCCTTCAGCGGGCCATCGGACAGGGCAGATGATATTGCCGCAATGATATCAGGGACTTCTGCCATCCGACCGGGGCCGAATTCACCGCAGGCCATGGAACCGTCATCTGGCCCCACCACCAGCACACCGTCACCTTGCAAGGTCGCCAGATTGCGCTGCGTCGCCGGATGCTGCCACATTCGGACATTCATTGCAGGTGCGATCAGCACACGTTTGTCGGTCGCAAGCAGCAAGGTCGAAGCCAAATCGTTCGCCAGCCCTGCGGCCATTTTCGCCATCAGATCGGCGGTGGCAGGGGCAACAACGATCAGATCAGCGGCGCGGGACAATTCGATATGGCCCATCTCTGCCTCGTCGGTCAGATCGAACAGATCTTGGTAAACCTTGGACGCGGCCAATGCCGACAAGCTAAGCGGTGTGACAAATTCCGCCCCTGCGCGGGTCAGAACAGGCGTCACGCGTGCGCCCTGATCGCGCAAACGACGCAGCAGGTCGAGCGATTTGAATGCGGCGATACCGCCGCCCACGATCAGCAATATGTGTCGGCCCGCCAGCATTGGTGTTCTCCGGTCAATTCTGGTCAGACATTAGGTCAGAATTGACCGGAAAGACAATGTGGCGTCTCAGGCGAAGAACGACTGCACTTCTGTGCTTTGTGCTTCGAGGCTTTTGCGCATCTTGCCAAAGGCGGCAGCTTCCAGTTGGCGGACGCGTTCCTTGGACAGGCCAAGTTCCGTGCCGAGGCTTTCCAGCGTACGGGGATCATCGCGCAGTTTACGTTCGCGGACGATAAATTGTTCGCGGTCGTTCAGCGCGGTCAGGGCCGTCACCAGCCACTGGCGCAAGGTTTCGGTGTCATGCGAATTTTCAACCTTTTCGGACGCTTGCGGTGCGTCATCTTCCAACGCGTCAATCCATTCGCGGCCCTCATCATCAACCGATTGGGTGGCGTTTAACGAAAAGTCGGACCCTGACAAACGACCGTCCATCATTTGTACATCGTGCAATGGCACGCCCACCTCGATCGCGATCATTTCGTGCAATTCGTGGGTTTCAAGGTTGCGGCCTTCGGCGGCGGCTTCGCGTTCCAGGCGGGCCTGCACGCGGCGCATGTTGAAGAACAGCGATTTCTGCGATGATGTCGATCCGGTGCGCACCATCGACCAGTTACGCATGACGTAATCCTGTATCGACGCCTTGATCCACCAGACCGCATATGTCGAAAACCGCACGCCACGGTCGGGGTCGAATTTGTCGGCGGCTTTCATCAAGCCAACCGATGCTTCCTGAATAAGGTCGTTCATCGGCGCGCCGTAGCGTTTGAATTTCGACGCCATCGAAATCGCCAGACGCATATAAGCGGTGATCAGGCGATGCAGGGCCTCTTCGTCGCGCTGATCGCGCCACGCATAGGCAAGGCGCAATTCTGTTTCAGCGTCCAGCAATTCGGCACGCATTGCGGTCCGTGACAGTGTTTGATCAGAAAAACCACTAGCGGCCATTATTCTTCTCCCAGATTGTCGAGCGACGGATTAACTTTTCTTTATGCCTTTGTTACGCAGTCATTCTGAAACCGGATCACTTAAAACAGCATGAACACATTGCCGAAACTGACACTCGTCCTAGGGGGCGCTGCCTCTGGCAAATCGGCCTATGCCGAAGGGCTGATTGCCGCGTACGGCTTGCAAAAGGTCTATATTGCAACGGCACAAGTGTTCGACGACGAGATGGCGACCAAGGTCGCGCGCCACCGTGACATGCGCGGTGAAGGCTGGATCACGATCGAGGAACCCCGCGATCTGAGTGCCGTTTTGTCGCAGGCGCTGCCCGATCAAGCCGTGCTGCTGGATTGCGCAACCCTGTGGCTGACGAATGTGATGCTGGCAGATGAAGATATTCCGGCCGCCAGTGCTGCACTGCTCCGTGCGCTGGCAACCTGCGCTGCGCCCGTTGTGGTCGTATCAAACGAGGTTGGCCAAGGCATTGTCCCCGACAACGCGCTGGCGCGGCGGTTTCGCAACGCCCAAGGCGCGCTGAACCAAGCGATTGCTGCGCAGGCAGATCGCGTTGTTGCCGTCATGGCGGGCCTGCCCATGGTTCTGAAATGACGCGGCTTTGGTGGGTGCGGCACGGGCCGACACATGAAAAATCGTTCGTCGGCTG
>PUNR01000408.1 GCA_003551805.1 Loktanella sp. | reverse complement strand
CCATGCACCGTCAGCGTTTCGACATCCGCCAGCGACCAGCCCATCCGCGCTGCTGCCAGCTGGAACGCCGACAATTGCGGATGATAGACGATCTGTGCTGGATCAATCGCGCGGCCAATGCGTGCGCCGACAGAAAACCACAAAGGATCACCCGTCGCCAGCACGACCACCCGCCGCCCGCGCAAACCTTCAATCGTGGAAATCAGCGCATCGAATGGATGCGGCCATGCCAGCCTTTCGGCGTCCAGATTTTCCGCCAGCACATGATGCCGGTCACCGCCGATGATGACTTCTGCCGCCTCAACCACAGCACGCGTTGCTGGCAAAAGCCCCGCCATCCCGTCCTCGCCGATCCCGACGATATGCAACCATTGTTCAGACATCTTCCGGCAACCCCGCAGCCAAAGCATTCACCGCAGCAGAGGCCATCGCAGACCCACCGCGCCTGCCGCGCAAGGCGATGTAATCACACCCGCGCGGATCGCGGGCCAGTTCCGCCTTGCTTTCAGCCGCGCCGACAAATCCCACCGGAAACCCAAGGATCACCGCAGGTTTCGGCCATCCCGCGTCCAGCAATTCCAGCAAATGAAACAGCGCCGTCGGTGCGTTGCCAATTGCGACAACCGCGCCCTCGATCCGGTCGCGCCACAGCTCAACCGCCGCCGCCGACCGCGTGTTGCCGATCTTTGCGGCAAGCGCGGGCACAGAGGCGTCATTCAACGTCACGATCACCTCGTTCCCTGCGGGCAGATACCGCCGGATGATCCCCGCACCGACCATTTCGCAATCACACAGCACCGGCGCACCGGCGCGCAAGGCCGCCTGCCCTGCGGCGGCAACATCTGGCGAAAACGCCAGCCGGTCGACAATCTCGACCATCCCGCAGGCATGGATCAGTCGCGTCATCAGCGGGTGCATGGCAGGCGGAAAACGGTCCAACCGCGCCTCGGCCCGCACGGTGGCAAAGCTTTGCGCGTAGATCGCCTTGGGATCAGTTTCGTAAGGGCGCACAGCCTTGCCTTTCACGCTTCAGGATTTCAGCGTCTTGCGCGCACTTTCGGGTCCATGCGGATGCTTGGCATGGGGGTAAGGCGCGTGATGATGGTCGTGATCGTGGTGGTGATGATCGTGATCGTGCGGGTGATCATGGTCGTGATGATGGTGATGGTGATCGTGGTGGTCCTGCATCACCAAACGGCACATGCCGGTGCAGAACGTGTCACACAGGCTGCAATCGGCCACGTTGGACCCCGGCGCGCTGGCACCTTGGCCTTCGACATGGTGGTGGTGGCTTTCCTGCACGGCGCCGACTTCACCCTCGAACCCCAGCACCTGCGTGCGGTATTTGCACAGAACACAGGTCGCGGGCGGCACCGCACCAAAGGCGGGGTGGCTGCGGTCAGCGGCGCTAATCTTGTGGCTGTGACCATCCTCTAGCGCCAGAACCTGCGCGCGATAGCCGCAAATCCCGCAATTGGGCGGCGGGGTCGCGCTGTCTTGTTCCAGAATACGTTCTGCAAAGGTTTCCAACACCTTGGGGTGATCGCCCAAGTAACCGGCCTTGACGAATTGAATGCCCGGATGTTCGGCGGCGACCTGATCGGTGAAACCGTAAATCCGGTCGATCAGAATGCCCGAGAACAGGAAATACGGGAACACGATGATCCGCTTGTAAGGCAGGCGGGCAGCATGTTGCAGGCACGGTTCGACCAATGGGAAGGTCACACCGGAATAGCCGACCTCGCACCAGCCAAAGCCCATACCTTCCTGAATCATCCGCGCGATTTTCGCGACATTGCCGTTGGCATCAGGGTCGGACGCCCCGCGCCCGATGACCACCAGACAGGTTTCGGCCACAGGCATCGCGCCATATTTGACATTGGCGCGGTCCACGGCTTCCTGCACGCGGCCTGCGGCGGCGGCGATCATCTTGGGGTCAATCCCAAGCTCGCGGCCATAATTGACGCTGACCCCGTGTTTCGCGGCATAGGTGTTGAGCACGGTGGGGATATCGTTCTTGGCATGCATCGCCGCAAACAGCATCCCCGGCACAGCCAAGATCCGGTCGCACCCCGCCTCGCGCAGGCGGTCCAAACCGTCGCGGATCACCGGATTGGCGAATTCCAGATAGCCGTAATCTGTCAGCCAGTCATCGGGCAGATAGGCGGGCAGCTTTTCCGCCAGCGTCGCAAATTCATCGACCGCCGACTGGCTGCGCGAGCCATGGCCGCAAATCATCACACCTGTTTTCATGCGGGGTTCCTTTCGCTGCTGGTCATGGCGGTTCCTTTGCTTGTCCACATGACCAGAGACCCGGCGCACCGGGCTTTGACGATGTGACATCTTGGCCCCCGTTTTGGGTCGACCGCCCTGTCTCCAACCGTTCTGGCCCTGATGGGCTTCGTCTTGGGGCGGTATAGACGCGACAGTCCGGCGGGGCAAACCGTTAAGCGACGCAAAGCACCTCCGCGACGACCTGCGCTGCCCCATGTGCGCCTACGCACGGTCGCTGCGCCCATAGCGACATTGGTTCATCAGGCCAAAGCCAATAGGTATTCGGCAACATAAGGAGAATGAACATGGGCCAACTCGTTGACGGCGTCTGGCATGACGTCTGGTATGACACCAAAAAATCCGGCGGCAAATTTGAACGCACAGAGGCTTCTTTTCGTAACTGGATCACCGCAGACGGGTCTGCTGGGCCATCCGGCGAAGGCGGTTTTAAAGCGGAATCAGGGCGTTATCACCTTTACGTTTCATATGCCTGCCCTTGGGCACACCGGACCCTGGTTTTTCGCGCGCTCAAAGGGCTGGAAGATCACATCAGCATTT
>PUNR01000157.1 GCA_003551805.1 Loktanella sp. | reverse complement strand
TTGCAGACATCCGCGCGCAGCATGTTTTCACCGTAAAACTGATGATACATCTGCCCGATCGGGCTTTTCAGAAACGCGACACCACCCGAATGGCCGGGGCAATGCCAGGAATAGGACCCGTCCTCGGCATAATCCAAAAGCGCTTTGAAAAACGGCGGCTGAATACCTTCAAGGTATTTCTTCGCCTCATGCACGATATGACGCGCCACAAACTCCGGCGTATCCTCGAACATATGGATAAACCCGTGCAGTTCGCGCAGGATATCATTGGGCAAATGGCGGCTGGGCTTGGGTTCACCATGCAGATAGATCGGCACATCTTCGTTCTTGCGGCGCACTTCCTGAATGAAATGGCGCAGGTTCAGGACGGCAGGGTCAAGGTCTGGGCCGGGGCTGAATTCTTCATCATCAATCGACAGAACAAAGGCACTGGCACGCGACTGCTGCTGCGCAAATTGCGACAGATCACCATAGCTGGTCACGCCCACCACCTCGAAACCCTCTTTCTCGATCGCATCGGCCATGGCGCGGATACCAAGGCCGGATGTGTTCTCCGACCGGAAATCCTCATCAATGATAAAGATGGGGAAACGAAATTTCATGGAATTCTCCTGTGCGGCAAGGCGATGCTGTGGCCTACATGACAGAGCCGCGCCGCGGCGTCAAAGCAAGCCTGCGCGACAATCCCCGCATCGTCCGAGCCTAAATATCCCCGCGCGGCGCGCCCGCCTCGGGCACCGGGGCGGTTCACGTCGAAGTTGCAGCCAGATCCTTCAGGATGGGGCAATCGGGGCGGCTGTCACCGTGGCAGGCATCCACCAGATCAGCCAGCGTTTCACGCATCGCGCGCAACCCCGCGATCTTTGCATCAATCTGCGTCAGATGGTCCTGCGCCAATGCTTTGACCTGCGCAGAGGCGCGGCTATCGTCCTCGTACAGTGCCAGCAAGACACGGCAATCCTCAATCGAAAAGCCCAAAGACCGCGCGCGGCCAAGAAACGACAGTTTATGTAGGTCCTTCTCACGGAACACACGGTATCCGTTGGCGTGACGGGGCGGGTTGATCAGCCCGATATCCTCGTAATACCGGATGGTTTTCGCAGGCAGCCCTGATTTCTCCGAAACTTCGCCAATATTCATTGCACTTGCTTCCTTTCATCCATCGCCGGACGCACCCTGCGCAGGCGCAGCGCGTTGGATACAACCGACACCGATGACAACGCCATCGCTGCCGCCGCAAAGACGGGCGACAGCATCAGCCCGAATGCGGGGTAAAGCACACCCGCCGCAACCGGCACCAGCGCCACATTATAGCCAAACGCCCAGACAAGGTTCTGGCGGATATTGCGCATCGTCGCTTGCGACACGGCAACCGCATTCACGACACCGCGCAGGTCGCCCGACATCAGCACCACATCTGCCGCTTCAATCGCCACATCCGTGCCGGTGCCAATCGCGATCCCGATATCGGCATGCGCCAATGCAGGTGCATCATTGATCCCGTCCCCGACAAAGGCAAGCGTGCCATGGGATTGCAGTTCTTCCAGTGCTGCAACCTTGCCTTCAGGCAGCACACCGGCAATCACATGGTCAATCCCCAGTTCCTGCGCGATCACCTGCGCTGTCTGCGGCTTGTCACCGGTAATCATCGCCACCTGCACCCCCAGCGCCCGTAAAGCCGCAACCGCAGCGGCAGAGCTTGGTTTGACACTGTCTGCAACCGCAATGACACCAGCAACCGCGCCGTCAATCGCGATGAACAGCGCCGTGCGCCCGCGTGCCGCCAGATCATTTTCCACCGCAGCCAGCGCACCGGTCTCGATCCCTTCGCGTGCAAGCAACCTGTCAGCGCCAATCACGACGCGCCGGCCATCGGCAAGAGCCGTAACACCGAACCCCGCGTCAGCAGTGAAATCGCTGACCTGTGCATCGGCCAATCCCTCTGTCTGCGCCGCGGCGACGATTGCCGCTGCAATCGGATGCTCTGACCGCGCCTCGACAGCGGCAGCAAGGCGCAAGACATCACCGCGCACGAACCCATCCGCAACAATCAGGTCGGTCAGTTCCGGCTTGCCCACGGTCAAGGTTCCGGTCTTGTCAAAGGCAATGACGGCAACATCGCTTAGCTGCTGCAAAGCCGCCCCTTTGCGGAACAAGACGCCCATTTCTGCAGCCCGCCCGCTGCCCACCATGATCGAGGTCGGCACCGCCAGACCCATCGCGCAAGGACAAGCAATAATCAGCACCGACACCGCAGCAACCAGCGCCAAAGTCGGATCCGAACCGGACAAAAGCCAGACCGCTACCGTCAGCACAGCAAGGCCCAGAATGGCAGGCACGAACCACATCGTCACGCGGTCGACGACGCCCTGAATCGGCAGCTTTGCGCCCTGCGCCTCTGACACCATGCGGATAATCTGCGCCAGTGTCGTGTCCTGCCCGACACGCGTTGCGGCAAAGGTCAGGCTGCCTTTGCCATTCACAGTGCCCCCGGTCAGCGCGTCACCTGTGGTCTTGGCCACAGGCATCGGTTCGCCGGTCATCATGCTTTCATCAACCGCACTGTCACCTTGGGTGATCGTGCCATCTACCGGCACACGTTCGCCCGGACGTAAGGTAATGATATCACCCACGACAAGTGCGTCGACATCCACCATCACCACTTTCCCTGCACGCTCTACACGTGCCTGACGCGCCTGCAATCCCAGCAAAGCCTTGATCGCAGCACCGGTGCGGCCTTTGGCGCGCGCTTCCAGCCAGCGCCCCAGCAGGATCAGCACGACAATCACTGCCGCCGCTTCGAAATAGACGGCGCGCACGTCGGACGGGATCAGGCTTGGCA
>PUNR01000089.1 GCA_003551805.1 Loktanella sp. | reverse complement strand
TACCTCTACGCTGGATAGACGTACGAGCAGTGAACTACTGTACCCTTCGATTTTTCTGTTGCTTGCTCCTGGGAATGGCGAAGTTTCGTACCGGTATCTAAAGGCTGTAAGTAGATAAATGTCAATCGGCAGTCAATTTTGACCCCCTATCGGCGTCCAAAAATGACCCCCCCGATTTTGCGCACTGGTAGCTGGCCCGATGCGGTGTAGCCTCCATATAGCGCAGCCGTATCGGGCCAGCGGGATCTGGGTTATTCGCGGGTTTTGAAGCGCCAGCTCTCGTTGCCGGTCTCGACGATGTCACAATGATGGGTAAGGCGATCAAGAAGCGCTGTGGTCATCTTCGCATCGCCGAAGACTGAAGGCCATTCTCCAAAGTCGAGATTGGTCGTCACAATGACGGAAGTGCGCTCATAGAGGCGGCTGACGAGATGGAACAGCAACTGTCCACCGGTCTGGGCGAACGGGAGATAGCCAAGCTCGTCGAGGATCACGAAGTCCAGGCGGCACAACAGGTCTGCTGTTCGTCCTTGCCGGTCAACCCGTGCTTCGGCATCGAGCTTGTTCACCAAGTCTACAACGTTAAAGAACCGGCCACGCTTGCCGCGCCGGATGCAGGCTCTGGCGATACTGACAGCAAGGTGGGATTTGCCGGTCCCTGTTCCACCAATCAGCACGATGTTGCGCTGGTGTTCGAGAAATCCGCCGCTGGCAAGGTCACGCACCAGTGTCTCGTTCACTGGGGTATCCTCGAAGGTGAACTCATCGATCTCCTTGGCCAACGGCAGCTTGGCGATCGTCATCTGGTATTTGATTGATCGCGCCTGCTTCTCGCTAATCTCGGCATTCAGAAGGTCGCCGATGATCTGCTGTGGTTCATGTTGACGCTTTACCGCTGTGGTAATGATCTCGTCGTAGGCGGCCTTCATTCCGTAGAGCTTCAGCTGGCTCATCGCGTCCAGCACCTGTGATCTTTCCATGGTTTGGTCTCCTCAAGCTGTCGTAGCGTTTGCAATCGGCCACAGGCTGACAGGTCAATCGTAGAGCATCCGGCGTGGTGATCGTCAGCGGCGGCGGTGGTTCGCGGTGTCGGGCCAGAATGTTGATGACAACCGCCGCCGCCGGGGTGCCTTCGCTCAGAGCTTTGGCACAGGCGGCTTCCACTGCATCCAGCCCATCAGTCGGGATCATGCTCAGGATTTGCACCATCTGGCGGTCGCCGTTTGGCGCGTTGCCAAGCTTGCGTTGGACACGCCGTATCGCCGGTGGCAGTTCCCATTCCTTGAAGGGCGCACCATTGCGCAGGGCGCCCGGCTTGCGGGCGAGAACCGGGATGTAGTGCAATGGGTTGTAGATGGCCTTGTCGCGCCCAAAAGCGCGGGCGTGCTGCCCGACGATCTTGCCATCCTGCCAAAACTCGACACGCTCAGCATAGGCGCGGATCTCAACAGGCCGACCAACGGCGCGACCGTCAACCGAGTAGCGGTTTTTGTCGAACCGGACCAGGCAGGTCTTCGAGACGGATGCAGGCACGGCATGAAAGCCATCGAAAGGGCCGATGTATGGCACCAGGCTGGTGCGCTCGGCTTGGAACACTTCCCAGATTGTCTGGTCTCGAAGCTCCTGATGCGGATGGGACTTGGCCCATGCCAGGCAACGGTCCTCAAGCCATGCGTTGAGATCGGCATAACTCTTGAAACGCGGCCGTGGCACGAAGAAACGCCGCCGGACTACGCCAACCTGGTTCTCGACCTGCCCCTTTTCCCAGCCGGAGGCAGGGGTGCAGGCGACCGGTTCGACAAGGTAGTGCCCGCACATCTGCTGGAAACGCCGATTATATCTACGGTCACGGCCAACAAGGATCGTGTCCACCGCAGTCTTCATATTGTCGTAAATTCCACGGGCACAGGCACCGCCGAAGAAAGCGAACGCCTTGTCATGGGCATCGAAGACCATCTCCTGCGTCTCTCGCGGATAGGCTCGCACAAACAACATCCGGCTGTGGCACAGTCGAACATGGGCCACCTTCACGGTCGTCGTCACACCGTCTATCAGCACAATCTCATGGCTCCAGTCGAACTGATAGGCTTCGCCCGGATCAAAACTGAGCGGAACATATGCGGCTGCCGACGCTGCCTGTTCTTCCTTGGACCATGCAGCTGCGTAACGCCGAACGGCATCGTAGCCACCACGATATCCAAGAGCGCTGAGTTCCTCAAAAATCCTGATCCGCGTAAGCCGGTCCCGCTTCGGTTTGCGCGCATTCGCAGCCAGCATCTCGTCAAGGTCGGCCTTCCAAGGCCCGATCTTTGGCTGTGGCTGGATGCTGCGCTCGTATGTCAGTTCCGTGACCCCGGTCCGGATCACCTTCCGCACCGTGTTCCGCGACACCCGCAGCTCACGGCAGATCTGCTTGATCGACTTCTTGTCCTGAAAGTGTGCCCGCCGGATCTTCGCTATCGTCTCCACGACCAACATCCCAATCTGTGCTCCCTGCTGAACTCGGGAGCATCATCAACATAATTGTAGAGGGGTCATTTTTGGACGCCGATTACCCCGCTACGGGGTCAATTTTGCACGCCTGTTCACACGCAACTCTTTGACCAGTCGATCCTGCAAGGTACGGTTGGCGCGTTCGACACGGCCCTTGGCCTGAGAGCTATTGGCGCACAGTATCTCGATGTTCAGCTCGGCCAGAGCACGGCCAAATTGCGTCATGCCCGTCATGTGCTGGTTCGGTTTTGCAACACGAAAAACCGTGTGCTTGTCGCTGTAAAACGCAACGGGGCGGCCGTGTTTGAGAAGATAGCCTTCCAGTGCCTCAAAGTAACTGAATGTGCTTTCCGACGG
>PUNR01000404.1 GCA_003551805.1 Loktanella sp. | reverse complement strand
TGTCTGGCCGGGCATCACGATAGGCATTCAATGCAGAACCTGGGCGTAAAGGCAGGCATGCACCTGACGCCAGATAGACATGCCGGACGTCGGGAAACTTTGCCAATAACTGCTTTGTTGCGGCCCTGGACGCTGCAATCAGCCCCCACATGCCCCATTCGCACCGATAGCGCTGGCTGAAACTGACCCCGTCAAGATCAGCAACCGCTGATTCAAACCTGGTAAAATCCGCGTTGGACACATTTTTGTCGACATGGACGACAACAGGACAACCGGCATCGGTCCAATGGCGCAGCATCTGTTCTGCCCTGTCCAAGGCCGTGTGAACCAGCATGACAACACCCAGCGTCATGCCCAATTACCTTTCGACATCAGCCCCAACACTTCCAGCTGGCGCCAGTTAAGGTATTGCTCGCTCCATTCGCACCAGAAATCGGGGTCTTCTGCCTGACGGTTTTCGTAGGATCTGTATTCGCGCCCTCCGGCATAATGTTCGGCGCGGGCGGCTTCTTCGGATGCGCGGTCGATAAAGGTGTTCAAGAATTTGGCGTGCAACAAAACGCCGGATGTTTTTTCCCCGCCTTGCCGATCGTATACAAAATTCAATCCGCGCGGCAGCATCATATGGGTCGAACTGACATAGACATACGGGCGCTGCCATTTGACGAAGGGGATCTTGTTCAGCGCCGGTGCCTGTTTTGGCTTATCGGCGAAAAACATGCGCGCGCGCGGGCCGCCCTGAATCCACAGGTTCCGCAAATAGGCGTTGCGGGTGATCGTGTAATTGCCGGCATCAAACCAGCATGCAATCTTGAACGGATCATCGCCTTTGATGTACTGCTGCGCACTGACCGGGCCCTTGGGGTACATGTCCAACAGCATTGCACCAAATGACCGCATCTCTGACGCATCCAGCCAGTCCGCCAGCGCCCGGATCGGGCGGGTATCGCAGAACGGGTAGACAAAGAATTCGTCCACATCAACGGTCAGCGCCCAGTGGTCGTGCGCATACTTACCTTGCAGATAGGTCAGCCAGTCCACGCCAAACCGAGAAGCGCCATAGCTTTTCGACGTATGCCACAACGATACGTCGGGCTGCGAGGCAAGATAATCCTGACCGCCATCATCGCTGTTATTATCGACCATCAGAAAATGATCGACACCCAGATCACGGTAATATTGCAGGAAATACGGCAGCCGCTGGTCTTCGTTGCGAAAGGCGCAGAACAACAAGATCGCATCACGGCTAATCTGACCCGTCCGGTCATGCACGCCCCGCAGCTCGCGCGACTTGACCAAGGCGCGCAGCCGCAGTTCCTTGCGTTGCCAGCGCAAGCGATAGGATGTCAGGATGCCCAATGTGGTGCCGCCTCGTGGTGTCGGTTGGTGCTGATCATATCAAACCCAATCACCTTTGGACATCAGGCCCAGCGCTGTCAGCTGTTCCCACCCGTCGTACCGGCACGATTGCGGCGACCACAGGTCTGGCCCCTGTGTCAGTTCTTGATGGTAGGTGGTGTAAAGGCTGCTGTTTTCGAAATGCTGCCGCCGTGTGATTTCTTCTGTCGATTTGGGCATGATATCGGGCAGAAACTTTGTATGGAGCAAACCCCCCGTCACAAGCCGATCCTGCGCACGATCAAAAACGTGGTTCAACCGGCGTGGCAGCATCTGATGTGTCGAACTTACATAGACATGGCGCCAATGCCAGCGCACCAAAGGCACCTTGCTAAGCGTTGGTGCACGTTCCGGCCTTGTCTTAAAAAACACGCGGTCACGCACGCCGCCCTGCACCCATAGGTTTTGATACACCGGATGCGGCTTTTCACGGTAATTCGACGGATCGAACCAGCACAGCACCTGCAAAGGATCTTTTTCCGGATCATGGGTCGCGTCGGAAATCGGACCTTTGGGATACATATCCAGCATGATTGCGCCAAACGAATCTATGCCTTTGTGATCCAGATGGCGGGTCAGGTCGCCCAGATCACGGCTGTCGGCATAGGGAAAAGTCAGCAATTCATCGGCATCAACGGTCAGGCACCAATGGCCGTGCCCGTATTGCCATTGCAACCAACCCAGCCAGTCCATACCGAACCGCGACAACCTGTAACTGTGTTTCGTCGTCCACAACGAGACGTCGGGTTGGTCCACCAGGTATTCAGCTGTACCGTCATCACTTGCGTTATCGACGATCAGAAAATGCCCGATACCCAGCCTGCGGTAATGGTACAGAAAATAGGGCAGACGGGCCATTTCGTTACGGACGGTCGCGAAACATAGCAACGTGTCGCGACCGATCGCCTGACTGCGGTCTTGTACGCTGACAATCTCTTGCCGTTTGCGCCAGACGCGGTAAAGGAACCGACGACGTTTCCAGCGCATCCGATACGCCATCCACAAATCGCCTATGGCCATGGGTTACATCCCGGAACTAATTACTGTGCAGCCTGTCGTTGAGTATGCAGCGTATCGAGGAACGCAGCAAGTTCATCACGCAGCTCATCGCGCGCCAAAGCAAACGCGACAGTCGCCTGAAGAAAGCCCGCCTTGGACCCGCAGTCAAAGCGCTTGCCATCGAACAGATAGCCGAACACGTCGCGCCCTTCGGTCAATTCATGGGCAATCGCGTCCGTCAGCTGGATTTCACCACCTGCGCCGCGTTCGATTTTCGAAAAGTTCTGCAAAACCCGCGGTGACAGGATGTATCGCCCGATCACAGCCAGATTAGATGGTGCAGTGCCTGCGGCCGGCTTTTCAACCATACCCCTGACACGCACCAATGACCCATCCTGGCTACTGACATCTAGCACACCATAGGATGAAGCCTGCGAAGGTGACACCTCAAGCGCGGCAACCATGGACC
>PUNR01000055.1 GCA_003551805.1 Loktanella sp. | reverse complement strand
GAAGGGCGCAAGGTCAAATTCTCCTCGCCTACCGACGCGCGCAAGGAGGGCATCGAGACGGTTTACCAGACCCTTGCCATGTCCCCTGCCCTGTCGATCGCCGACAACATGTTCATGGGCCGCGAATTGCGCAAACCGGGGATCATGGGCAAGGTGTTCCGCCAGCTTGACCGCCCACGCATGGAAAGGCTGGCCCGCGAAAAGCTGAGCGAACTTGGCTTGATGACGATCCAGAACATCAATCAGGCGGTGGAAACGCTTTCGGGTGGTCAACGGCAGGGCGTCGCCGTGGCACGCGCAGCAGCCTTCGGGTCAAAGGTCATCATTTTGGACGAACCAACCGCCGCGCTGGGGGTCAAGGAATCCCGCAAGGTGCTGGAACTGATCCTTGATGTGCGGTCGCGCGGTATTCCGATCATCCTGATCAGCCACAACATGCCGCATGTGTTCGAGGTGGCTGACCGCATCCATATCCACCGTCTGGGCAAACGGCTTTGCGTTATCAAGCCGGGTGATTACACGATGTCGGATGCCGTGGCCTTCATGACGGGCGCCAAGACGCCCGACGCCTGACAAGGTGGCGACGGGCAGCATGGGCTAAGTCCGGTGCTTGGTCATGATCCCGCGGCATGCGGGATCATCCTGTTACCGTCTGCAGTGATCAATGACGGACACTCCGTTTCAGCGCCATACCGGGACAGATCAATCACGCGATGACAGGCCGCCGCAAGGACGGCAGTGTCGTGGCTGACAAGCACGATTGCAGTGCCGGTCGCCGCGACGCGGTGCAAAGCCGCGATCACGCGGGCCTTTTGCTGCGGGTCAAGGGCACTGGTGGGTTCGTCCGCGACCAGCAAGCGTGGCGGGCAGATAAGCGCCCGCGCAATGGCGATCCGCTGACATTGTCCGGTAGACAGTCTGCCCGGACGCGCATCAGGCGACAGATGGCCAAGGCTGACATCGACCAACGCCTGCACTGCCAAGGTGCGGCGCATGGCGCGCGACAGGCGGTCGCGCCATGTGGTACACAAAGGCTCTGACACGATGCGCCACAGCGGCCAACGCGGGTTCAGGCTGCCTTGGGCATCCTGAAAGACCGGCATCACCGCGCCCGCCGGCAGGTTGGGTGAAACGGTGCCCGCTGTCGGTGCCAGCCGACCGGAAAGCACGCGCAGTAGCGTGGATTTCCCGCTGCCAGAGGGGCCAGCGACGCCCAGAACCTCGCCTGCTTTCAGATCAGCATTCAGGCCATCGAACAGCATCCGCGCGCCCAGCCGCATGCCCAGACCGCGCGCAGACATCAATGGCTCTGCATCCGCCGCGATCGGTGGCGGCGATGGCAGTGCAGCAGCGCTGGCGAAGCGGCGCACATGGGCGGGTGCGGTCGTGGACCCGCTGTCGCAGGCCATACATTCCGCCACGATCCGCCCTGATTCCAGCAGGATAACGCGGTCAGCACGCGCGCTCATCAGCGCAAGGTCATGACTGACAATCAGCGTGCCCCGCCCGGCGCTGCGGCACAGGTCGATCACCCGCCCCGCGTGATCGGCGTCAAGAGCAGAGCTTGGCTCGTCCGCCAGCAGCACCGGCGGATCAAGCGCGAGGGCGGCAGCAATGCTGGCCCGCTGCAGCATCCCGCCACTCCATTGATGCGGATAAAGTGCGAGGGCGGCGGGATCGATGCGCAGCTGATCCATCAGCGCAGCGATCCGTGCAGGGTCTGGCGTCAGGCCGCGTGCAAGCCAAGGCTCTGCGATATGATTGCGCACCGGCGACAGGGGCGCGCAGGCGGCGAAAGGGTCTTGGGCGACAAAACCGATGGCTTGCCCCAGCAGCGCGCGCATGGCCCGCCGGTCGGTCGGGTCGATGACCTTCCCTGCGACTTCGACCTTGCCGGTGATCCGTGCAGTCGGCGGCAGCAGGCCCAGAAGCGCACGCATCAGCGTCGTTTTGCCACTGCCCGAGGCCCCGATCAGCGCCAGCACCTCGCCTTTGCGCAGGGTAAAGCTGATGTCCGACACAACCGGCCCTTCACTATAGGCGACGCCGAGTCCCGTGACTTGCAGCACGACCGTCACGACCGGCCCTCGGGTGTTGTAATGTCGCGCAAAGCCTCGCCCAACTGGTTCGACGCAAGGACAGCGGCAAAGATCAGCGCCGCAGGCGCAATCAGCAGCCAAGGCGCAATCGTGAAATAGAACCGCGAATCCGCCAGCATCGCACCCCATTCCGCATGAGGCACCTGCACGCCAAGGCCCAGAAACGAAAACGCCGATATAGCGGCGATCATCCCGCCCATGCCCAATGTGGCAAGAACAGCAAGCTGCCATGCGACGGCTGGCAGGATATGCGCGATCAATACCTGCCACGGTGCGCGGCCCATCATGCGCGCGGCCTCGACATGCGGGCGTGCAGCGGCGTCAAGCGCTGTCGCACGGGCAAGGCGGGCGTAATACGCCCAGTCCGCCACCGCCAGCGCGAACAGAAGGTTCAGATAACCCGGCCCCAGCAAACCCAGCACTGCAAAGGCAAAGATCAGCCCCGGCAGCGCCATCATCACGTCAACAATGCGCATCAGAACGATATCGAGCAGCCCGCCTGCAACGGCCGCAACGACGCCGACGACAAGGCCGACACCAAACACCAGCGAGATGACAAGTGCTGCCCCGCCCAACGACCTGTGCGCCCCATCCGCCAGTCGTGCCAGTTGGTCACGCCCTGTCGCATCGGTGCCCAGCCAATGCTCTGCCGATGGTGCCGCGAGGGTCTTGGCATAGTTCGGCAGGTTCGGATCATGTGGCAACAGCGCGGGCCCAAGCACAGCCAGCAACACCAGCGCCAGCATCAGCAACAGCCCTGCCCGCCCCTG
>PUNR01000356.1 GCA_003551805.1 Loktanella sp. | reverse complement strand
CGTCATCCGCCTTGTCCGGCCCGCCTGATCCGAACACCGACAGGCATTCCATCCGTGTCTCATCGGATGCGGGGTCTTCGCCGTATTCGTCTGCCACATGCAGCACTGCCCGAAAGATCAGCGTGGTCGCGACAGGCAATTCAGCCAGCGCGGTGGGCAAACCGCCAAAACCGCCGATAGCACCAGACATGGTGCCCATCACGCGGTGCGCCTGATCGGACCCGAACCGTTTGCCCATACCGCCCCGCGACAAGGCCGCGACGTCATAACTGCGACGCAAGGCGATCCGTGTGACGTCATTCAACTGGTCACGCAAAGATTTGGGCAGCATCTTCAGCCCGTCCTCGACCTGGCCACCGACGAAGGTAATCGCCTTCATCAGCACACCATTCGCCTTGTGCTGGCGTATCGCCAGCGCCGCAATCCGCGCACGTGCGTCATCGTCAAGCGGCGCAGGCACCACTAGCGGGATCAGGTCATCAATGACAATCTTGTCGGTCATATGCCTAAGATGGGGTTATTGCGGCAAAATGCAATCATCTGCCTTACGCACGATCCCGCCAGTCTGGTCCCATGCGTCCTTGACCAGATCCAGCCCCAGCACGCGGTCAGGATTGGTCGGCGGTGGCATTTCTACCCCTGTCAGTTGGTGAAACCCGAACCGGCAATAATAAGGCAGATCGCCCACCAGCAAAATCCGCGTCCAGCCACCGCGCTGCGCCATATCCATGACACGGTAGATCAACAGCCCCGCAACACCTTCGCCCTGCCGTGTCGGATGGACCGCGACCGGCCCCAGCAGGACCACAGGCGTGTCACCAACATAACAGGGCCAACACCGGATCACGCCCGCCAACACCCCATCAGGGTCGCGCGCAGTCCAGCACAGATCGGCCAAGGGCGGTACATCTTCGCGCAAACGGTAGGATGACAGCGCCGTACGCCCGGGCGAAAAGCACAAATCAAAAAGCGCTTCTACCTCCCAATAATCGGCGGAGGATTCAACGGCCAGAGTAATGGATGGTCTTTGCATGCGTCTTTCATCTGGCCAAGAATGTCCGGCCACGCTACCCCTTGGGCGATGCTAGGAAAAGGTGCTCTTGATGTTTTATCTGCCCGAAGACGGCCATAATCTGCCGCATAATCCGTTCAGTGCCATCGTCAGCCCCCGCCCTATCGGGTGGATCGCAACGCGCGGTGCCGACGGGCAGGATAATCTGGCCCCCTATTCGTTTTTTAACGCCGTTGCCTACACCCCCCCGCAGGTCATGTTCGCATCGACCAGTGCCAAGGCTGACCGGAACGGCACCAAGGACAGCGTTGCCAATATCCGCGAAACGGGCGTTTTCGCGGTCAACATCGTGGAATATGCGATGCGGGACATGATGAACGAAACATCCGGCCCATGGGACCGCGACACCGATGAATTCACCAAAGCGGGCATCATCAAGGCAGATTGCGCCACGATTGCCTGCGCGCGCGTCGCAGATGCACCTGCCACGCTGGAATGTAAGGTCACCCAGATCGTGGCCTTGCCCGGTGAGGCCAACTTTGCCGTCTTCGGCGAGGTGACTGGCGTGCATATCCGCGACAATTGCCTTGTCGACGGGATCTTTGATGTGACAACCTTCAACCCGCTGTCCCGTCTTGGCTATCGCGATTATGCGGTGGTGCGTGACGTCTTCAGCCTGACCCGCCCGGGAGAATGATGATGACGCAGCAAACCTATCTCGGGATCATCGGCGGTTCCGGCATTTACGACATGGACGGCCTGCAAGACGCGACATGGGTCGATGTCGCCAGCCCGTGGGGAGCGCCATCTGACGCAATCCTGACCGGCACGCTGCACGGCGTGAAAATGGCCTTTTTGCCACGTCACGGGCGCGGGCATGTGCATTCGCCGACCACAGTGCCGTACCGCGCCAATATCGACGCGCTGAAACGTCTGGGTGTGACCGATATCATCAGCGTCAGCGCCTGCGGATCATTCCGCGAAGACTTGGCACCGGGCGATTTCGTGATCGTGGACCAGTTCATTGACCGGACTTTCGCGCGGGAAAAATCCTTTTTCGGCACCGGCTGCGTAGCGCATGTCAGCCTCGCTCACCCGACCTGCGCACGACTTTCTGATGCCTGCGAAACCGCAGCGCACGCGGCGGGCATCAACGTCCATCGTGGCGGCACGTACCTCGCGATGGAGGGGCCGCAATTTTCGTCACTGGCGGAAAGCAAACTTTACCGCAGCTGGGGCTGTGACGTGATCGGCATGACCAACATGCCAGAGGCCAAACTGGCCCGCGAGGCCGAGATTTGCTATGCTTCCGTAGCGATGATCACCGATTACGACAGCTGGCACCCCGACCACGGTGCTGTCGATATCACCGCGATCATCGCCACCCTGCAAGGCAATGGCACCAAAGCGCGCGACCTGATTGCGCGCCTGCCCGACCTGTTGGGCAGCAACCGCGCCCCCTGCCCGCATGGCTGCGACCGCGCGCTGGACTATGCCGTGATGACTGCGCCTGACAAACGTGACCCCGCCCTTGTTGCAAAACTCGACGCTGTCGCCGGACGCGTGCTTGCGAAAGTTACACCATGAAGACTGTCCGCGACTACATTCGTACGATCCCCGACTTCCCGCATGAAGGGATCATGTTCCGCGATGTCACCACGCTTTTTAGCGACGCGCGCGGCTTTCGCATGGCGATCGACCAGTTGCTGCACCCCTATGCGGGCACGCCCATCGACAAGGTGGTGGGACTGGAAGCGCGCGGTTTCATCCTTGGTGGTGCGATCGCGCACCAACTCTCCGTCGGCTTCGTACCAATCCGCAAAAAGGGTAAATTGCCCGGCAAGACGATTACCCAAGCCTATCAGCTTGAATATGGCGAGGCAGTGATGGAGCTGCACGACGATGCCTTGCAAGCTGGCGAAAAAGTATTGCTGGTCGATGACCTACTGGCCACCGGCGGCACTGCCGAAGCCGGGATCAGACTTGTGGAACGGCTCGGGGCCAAAGTGATCGGCTGCGCCTTCATCATCGACCTGCCGGACCTGGGTGGCGCGCGCAGGCTGGAAAAACTCGGAATGGCAGTGCATAGCCTATGCGCTTTTGACGGACTTTGATGCGCTCCGCGCGGGAGTATTTTCCGGAAATAAGAATTTGTTAAGACTGGCACGTTAGCAAAGCGCCACGGTACAGGCTGGAGAGCCGATGACCGTGAAATGAGAAGACGCCCGATCCCGGACCCTAATCAGGTCAGCCTGTAGCGGGCAACGGGGTCGGGCGCGCGTCTTGCATCTTCTTTTTTCCAAAAACACTCCCGCCGGAGGCGCGGCGCCACAGGTTCACGCCTGACGCAGAACCGCACCGGGATTCATGATACCCAAAGGGTCCAGCGCATCCTTGATGGCGCGCAGCATCGCCAGTTTCACCGGGTCACCGTAATATTCAAGATCAGCAACCTTCAGGCGGCCAACACCATGCTCAGCGCTGAATGACCCGTCCAGAGCTGCGACCAGATCATATATAACGCTCTGCGCATCCGCCCTGATCGCGTCATATGCACCCCGCTGCTGCCCTTTGGCAGGAAACAGGTTGTAGTGCAGGTTGCCGTCACCCAGATGGCCAAAGCAATTGATCCGCATATCGCCCAAGGCCTGCAAAGCAACAGATGCCTGCGCGATGAACGTGGGCACCGCACTCAGCGGCAATGATATGTCATGCGACGAAATCGACCCGATCCGGCGATTTGCCTCGGGGATGTTTTCGCGGATATCCCAGAGCGATTGTCGCTGTGCGGCGGATTGTGCAATCACACCATCGGTGACCAAGCCCGCCTCATAAGCTGCAGCAAACAGGGCTTCCAACGCCGCATCCGGGTTGCCACCAGCAGGCAGGCCCAGATCAATCAGCACGCTCCATTCGGGAATATTGTCAAAGGGTTGCCGGATGTCTGGCCCGACCTCTGCCAGAAAATCGAACCCTTGCCGATGCATCAATTCGAACGCCTGCACACCGTCACCGATCTGGCTGCCTGCCAATGCCAGCAGGTCTAACGCCGCCTGCGGCGACGCCACCGCCAGCAGGGCCGCACCAACCTGCGCAGGGCGCGGCACAAGCCGCAAAGCAGCGGCAGTGATAAGGCCCAAAGTCCCTTCGGCCCCGATCATCAGATTGCGCAGATCGTAACCGGTGTTGTCCTTGCGCAGTCGCGTCAACCCGTGCCAGATCGTCCCGTCGGGGCGCACCACCTCCAGCCCCAGACACAAGGCGCGGGCATTGCCGTAGCGCAGTACATTCACACCGCCTGCATTGGTCGCAAGCAAGCCACCGATCCGCGCCGATCCTTCGGACGCCAGCGACAGTGGAAACAAACGGTCCGCGTCAGCAGCGGCCTGTTGCACATTGGCGAGGATCACACCGGCGTCACAGACCAGCACATTTTCAGAAGGATAGATCGCACGGATTTTGTTCAGACGTTCCAGCGACAGGATCACAGGCGCGGGACCGTCCGGCATCACCTGTCCGCCGACCAGCCCTGTGCCGCCGCTATAGGGGACGATACCGATACGCGCCGCAGCGCAAGCTTTTACGACAGCCGCCACAGCAGCTGTATCGGCGGGGGCGACAACCACGCCTTGGCCATGCCAGCGCCCGCGTGGTTCGCTGAAATAGGGTGCTGTATCCGGTCTGAAGGCCGCCGCGTCCAGCAACCCGCGCAGGTGATCGACGAAATCATCTGTCACAGCGTTCAGCATCGCCTAGCCCACATCCGTCTTGCCGCGCCTGTCATGGCGCAAGTTCGCGTATAGCACATGGTTGCGCCAGCGTCCGTTGATCTGCAAATAGCTTTGCGCGACGCCTTCATATTTATAGCCGCATTGTTCCAGCAACCTGCGCGATGGCGTGTTTTCCGGCAGGCACCCCGCCTCGATCCGGCTCAGGTCAAGCGTGGTGAAAGCATGGTGCACCACGGCCTTGACCGCCTCGCGCATGTAGCCGTTGCGGGCATAGGGCGCGCCAATCCAATAGCCGGTGATCCCCGATTGCGCAGGACCACGTTTGATATGGTCCAGCGTAATTGCCCCTAAAAGCGCATCATCGGACCGGCGGATCAGAAACAGGGGCAAGGCTGTGCCATGCGCAATGGACCGTTGCGCCCAGTAAACCCGGTTGGTGAAGCCCTTGCGCGACAGGTGATCAGCAGCCCAACTGGGCTCCCACGGTACCAGAAAATCAGCGCTTGATTGTCGCAAAGCCGCCCAAGGGCGAAAATCGGTGTGCATCGGGGGGCGCAGGGTCAGCCGTTCAGTTTCGATCCTGACCTTGCGCTTGAGCCCCAACATTACGCGGCAAGCCGTGCTTTCAACGCCTCCAGCGTCGGGGCCTGATCCGCAGGCCCGTAAAGCGCCATCGCCGTGCCCGCCTGCCCCGCCATCTGGGCGGCGAATGTTTTGACATCTGCCGTCGTTACATCCTCGATATAGGCAATCGTTTCATCGATCCCCGGAATGCGATCCCAGATCGACAGCAGCCGCGCCAGCCGTTCGGCGCGGTTCGACGGGCTTTCCAGCCCCATCAGCATGCCTGCTTTCATCTGGGCGCTGGCGCGTGCGACCTCGGCGTCGGACATGTCGTCGGCGGCGCGTTTCATCTCATCAATCGTCAGATGCGTCAGCTCGGCGATCTGTTCAGCACTGGTGCCAGCATAGATCGTGGTCATGCCTGTATCTTCATAGGCACCGGCCTGCGCAAAGATCGTATAGCAAAGCCCGCGGTTCTCGCGGATTTCCTGAAACAGACGTGACGACATGCCGCCACCCAAAGCGGTCGCATAAATCTGCGCGGTATAGATCGCAGGGTCACGGTATGTCGGCCCTTCCAGCGCCAGCGCAAAATGCACCTGTTCCAGCGCCTTGGTTTCACGCCGTTCGCCGCCACGGAAGTAGGCAGGCTGCAACAGGCCGGACGCGCGCTTCACGCGGGGCAGATGGCCGAATGTCGCCTCGGCCTGCCGGACGATGGCGTCGTGATCGACGGCACCGGCAGCGGCAAGGATCATCTGGTTCGGGCCGTAATGTTCCCCGACAAAGGTGTTCAAGTCGGATTTCGCAAAGGCGCTGACCCTTTCAGCGGGGCCAAGGATCGAACGGCCAAGGGGTTGGTCGGGGTATGCTTCTTCCTGCAACCAGTCGAAAATGATGTCGTCGGGTGTATCGAGCGTCTGACCGATTTCCTGCAGGATCACGCCGCGTTCGACCTCGATCTCGGTATCGTCGAACAGCGGATTCAACAGAATGTCAGAAATGATATCAAGGCCAAGAGCCACGTCATCTTCCAGCACCCGCGCATAATAGGCGGTCATTTCGCGGCTGGTATAGGCGTTGATATAGCCGCCCACATCCTCGATCTGTTCGGCGATTTGTAGGGCGGTGCGGGTTTTGGTGCCTTTGAACGCCATATGTTCCAGAAAATGCGCGATGCCGTTCTGCTCGATCCGTTCGTGGCGGCCACCCGCCAGCACCCAGATGCCGATGCTGGTGGATTTCAGGCCCGGCATCTGTTCGGTGACGATACGCATGCCGTTGGACAAAGTGTGCTGTTGAATGGTCAAGCTGTGATCCGTTCCTTGATGACGTTTTGCACTGCCGCAAGATCGCCCGACACCCGTGTGACCCGTTCGGGGCGGTCATACAAGTCCGCCATGCGCGCAGGCAGTGGTGCGGCAATGCCTGATGCGGCCTTGACCGCGTCGGGGAATTTCGCGGGATGCGCTGTGGCCAGCGTTATCATTGGCACAGTGCCCAGATGTTTTTCCGCCACATGGGCGCCGACAGCCGTATGCGGGCACAGCAGTTCGCCGTGGCGTGCGTTATAGGCTTTGATCGCGGCGGATGTGTCTTCCTCTGACGCACGGCCGGACTTGAAGGTCGCGGTCAGCATTTCATAGGCGCCTTGCGAAATGGTAAAGCCTCCAGATTTCAAGTCTTCCATCTGGCCCGCCACCGCAGCACCATCTTGGCCGTAAGCATAGAACAGCGCGCGTTCGAAGTTGGAGCTGACCTGAATATCCATCGACGGGCTGATCGTGGGGGTGACGCCTTCTTTGGTGTAGGCACCAGTCAACAACGTGCGGTGCAGGATATCATTGCGATTGGTCGCCACGACAAGATCGACAATCGGCAGGCCCATCTGTTTGGCAATGAAACCGGCAAAAACATCACCGAAATTGCCTGTCGGCACCGTGAAACTGACAGGGCGGTGTGGTGCGCCAAGGCTGACCGCGGCTGTAAAGTAATACACCACCTGCGCCAGCACCCTGCCCCAGTTGATCGAATTGACCCCGGCCAACCGCACATCATCGCGAAAGGCGAAATCGTTGAACATATCCTTCACCAGCGCCTGACAATCTTCAAAATCACCATCGACGGCAAGGGCATGGACATTCGACTCGACCGGCGTAGTCATCTGGCGGCGCTGCACTTCGGACACGCGGCCATGCGGGTAAAGGATGATGACATAGACAGCCTTTAACCCGCGAAACGCCTCGATCGCGGCTGATCCGGTATCACCCGATGTGGCACCCACGATGGTCACGCGGTCACCGGAACGGGTCAGCGCGGCCTGAAACATCTGGCCGATCAATTGCATGGCGAAATCCTTGAACGCCAGTGTCGGACCGTGGAACAATTCCAGCAGGTAATGATTGCTGTCGACCTGCACCAAAGGCGCGCGCGCAGCGTGGCCAAAACCGGCATAGGCGCGCGCGATCAGGTCACGAAACTGCGCATCGGTGAAGGTGTCGCCGATGAATGGGCGCATCACCTCGAACGCGACATCCTCGTAGGATTTGCCTGCCATCGCAGCGATCTGGGCGGTGGTCAGCGTTGGAATATCCTCGGGCAGATACAGCCCGCCATCCCGCGCAAGGCCGGTCAGCATTGCCTGTTCAAATGTCAGCACGGGGGCCGTGCCACGGGTCGAGATATAGCGCATCGGTCAGATATCCTTTGTCCGTAAAGTGCGGCGGATCAGAAACAGCGTCATAAAGGCCCAGACAATGGCCAGCAAGAACCATGTGATCGCATAGCTTAGATGGTCGTTGGCAATATCGGCTGTGGCAACCGGCAAGGCCGTGATGCGCGGGTCGGCGGGTGTTGCCTGCGACACCACCACCATCAGCGGCAGCGTATCAAGCGCGGCAGCCATCGTGTCGACATTGCGCGCAAACCAGATGTTGCGGTCCAGATCAGGGTCAGGCGTGCTGCTGTTCTGATCGTCAGGCCAAAGCAAGGTGCCGGTCACTTGCATCGGTGCCACCATCGGTGCCGCATCTTTGTCTTCAAGCCGCAGCAACCCCTGATCCAGCAGGATCGCAAGGCCATCATCAGTCTCGAATCGGGAAATCACGCGGTAACCGGTGCCGGCGCTGGTGCCTGACACCAGCACATGCAGTTCCTCCCCAGTGGGTGCGCCGGACAAGGTGACGCTGCTGTATTCGTCAGATTCTTCGGTCACGTCAGTGCGGAACGGCTGCGGATCGGCGGCGATCCTTGCGTTGATGTTTGCGATGATCCCTTGTTTCCACGCCAGCCGGTCCACCTGCCACAGGCCCAGCCAGATCAACACCCCGCAACCGGCAAGGCCCAACAGCAAAGGAAAAATGATTTTACGCAGCATGAACGGCCTTGAAGGAAAAAACGCGCGGATCAGACCCGCGCGTTTGCCAAATTAGGGGTGGTCGGGGTGACCCGCGACTTACGCGCCCCAGATATAGATCGCTGCGAAAAGGAACAGCCAGACCACATCGACAAAGTGCCAATACCAGATAGCAGCCTCGAACCCGACGTGCTTTTCGGGGGTGAAATCCCCACGCTCGACCCGGATCAGACAGACCAGCAGGAAGATCGCGCCGATCACAACATGCGCGCCGTGGAAACCGGTCGCCATGAAGAAGTTCGCATAATGGATTTCGCCGCCGAACGTATACCCATCCTGGGTGACCAACACATAATATTCGTAGGCTTGGAAAGCGGTGAAGATCACGCCGAATACGATGGCAAGGATCAGACCCATTTTCAGGTCTTTACGGTTGTTTTCATGCACCAAAGCGTGGTGCGCCCAAGTTGCGGCACAGCCCGAGATCAGCAGCAGCAGCGTGTTGATCAACGGCAAACCGAACGGGTCAATCGCGTAGATTTCGGGTTTGACGTATTCGGTGCCGAAATAGGTTTCCATCGGATACATCTGGTGCTTGAAAAACGACCAGAACCATGCGGCAAAGAACATCACTTCGGACATGATGAACATGATAAAGCCGTAGCGCAGACCGATCCGCACAACAGGTGTGTGATCCCCTGCCCGGCTTTCCGCGACCATATCGGCGAACCATGCGTACATGACGTAAAGCACGGCCACGAGGCCCATCAGGAAAATCCACGGCCCCGATCCGTGCATCCACAACACAGAGCCGAAAAGCATGACAAAAGCACCTACACTGGCGATAAACGGCCAGATTGACGGTGGCAGAATGTGGTAATCGTGGTTTTTTGCATGCGCCATGTCGTGCGTTCCCTATCGGCTGTCTTTAGTAGGTGTCTATGGCGGTTTGTGGCGCCGGTGTCAAAGCTGTCGCATCGGCGGCGGCCTGAACATAATCAGACGGCACGTCGATCTCGAAGAAGGTGTAGCTCAGGGTGATTGTATGGACAAACCGCCCCTCGCGGTCGTTCACAATGGCCGGGTCTACATAGAAAGACACGGGCATCAGCACAGTTTCACCGGGCGCAAGCACCTGCTGGGTGAAACAGAAACATTCGATCTTGTCGAAGAAACCACCAGCCTCGTAAGGGGTGACGTTATAGGATGCCTGCCCTGCAATCGGCACGTCCAGCGGATTATGCGCCTCATAGAACACAAGGGCGGTTTCACCGATTCGCAGTTCAACCTCGCGCTGGACAGGTTTGAAAGTCCAAGGCATGTCACGCGACAAAGACCCGTCAAAACGGACCTTGATTGTCTGGTCAAGGATCACTTCGCTGTCGCCCAAAGCAACGCTCGTGGTTCCGCCAAAGCCTGTGACGCGGCAGAACCAATCGTAAAACGGCACCGACGCCCAAGCAAGCGATCCCATCAACAAAACAACACCCGCTGCCTGTGCAGCAGTCCGGTTTTTACCTGTCAGTCTTGGAAAAATTTTCATTGGGTCACCTCCGGTTCAGGCACCAGTTGCGGACGCACGACATGGTCAAAGGTTTCAAACTCCCGGATATCATCCAGTTGCAACACCTTTACCACGGTCAGGCCAAAAACGATGGCGATAAAGCCAACCAGTAACAGGCCGACACCTGTATTGCGGCCTTTGCGGCGTTCGTGAAGTTCGTGTTCGACACGGATTACCATGACCAACCTCCTATTCCGTAAAGCCGCATTGCGGCCTCGGCCAAAAGCGCAACGAAATGCGCAAAAAGATAATATAGTGATACTTTGAAGACGTTAATTTCGACCTTATGCTTGTCCGCTTCGCAGGCAGCATCATCGCGCCGCCAGATATCAAACGCGCCTTTCAGGAACCACGCGTTCATGACAACAGCCACCGCCATGTAAAGCGGCCCACCGATTGACGTCAGCCCTAGACCCAGCGCCACTGGCACCAAAAGCACCGTATAGATCAGCACATGTCTGCGTGTTGCATCGCGCCCGTGCGTTTCAGTCAGCATCGGCACGCCCGCACGCCCGTAGTCGGATTTCACGAAAAGCGCCAAGGCCCAGAAATGCGGCGGGGTCCACATAAAGATCAGCGCAAACATCAGCACCGATTCGATGCTGACGCCACCCGTCGCCACAGCCCAGCCGATCATCGGTGGAAAGGCACCTGCGGCACCACCGATAACGATGTTCTGCGGTGTCGCCCGCTTCAGCCACATGGAATAAACCACAAGATAAAAGAAGATCGTGAAGGTCAGCAGGGCTGCCGCCAGAAAATTGGTGGCCAATGCCAGCAGCACGATTGCAAAACCGGACAACCCGATCCCGATACCCAGTGCCTCGCTCGGTGCGACGCGACCGGATGGGATTGGCCGTCCGGCGGTGCGTTTCATCACCGCATCAATATCGGCATCCCACCACATGTTCAGCGCGCCGGATGCACCGGCACCAACCGCGATGCACAAGATCGCCACGAACCCGACAAAAGGATGCACCGGCACAGGCGCTACCAGCAGACCGACCAGCGCCGTGAACACCACCAGCGACATCACGCGCGGCTTCAGCAGGGCGAAATAATCCCCCATACCGGCGTCATAAGTTTGTTCGTTGGCGCTGAAATCAGTCATCTGCAACCTGTCTTTAGACATTTGAATGCGGCCCCGCTGATGCGGGCCATGTAAGGTGGATCATGATCCACCCTACCTGTGTCAGGACAGGCCCTGCTCGTCGGCAAGCCATGCGTCATAGGCTTCCTGACTGACGACTTTCACGGTAATCGGCATATAGGCATGCGCTTGGCCGCACAGTTCTGAACACTGACCAAAGTAGATGCCTTCACGCTCTGCGGCAAACCACAATTGCGCCAGACGCCCGGGGATCGCATCCTGCTTTACGCCGAATGCTGGAATGGTCCACGAATGGATCACGTCAGCCGCAGTCACCTGCATCACCACAGTTGCACCAATCGGCACGACAACGGCAGTGTCAGTCGCCAGAAGGTAATGTTCCTGCTCGTAGCCAAACTGTTCCAGCTCGTCACGGGTCAGCATAAAGCTGTCAAAGCTTACGCCTTCGTCGATGTATTCGTAGCCCCAATACCATTGAAAGCCCGTCACCTTGATAGTGATGTCAGCTTCGGGGATTTCCTGCTGCTTGAACAGAACCGGCAGCGAGAACGCACCGATAAAGACCAGAATGACAATCGGCACCACGGTCCAGGTAATTTCCAGCGGCGAATTATGGGTGAATGTCGCAGGGTTCGGGTTACGCTTTGCGTTGAACCGGATGATGCACCACGCCAGCAACGCCGTCACAAACAGTGTAATCACTGTGATGATGACCAAAAGCAGGTTGTCGAGCCAGACCACATCACGGGCCAGCTCTGTCGCGGATGGCTGGAAGCCCATCCCGCCGGCGATCGGTTGACCGACAACTTCAAGGTCTTGCCCGACGTTCTGCTGCGCCAAGGCAGAGCTGCCTGCCAGCATCAGACCCAGCGTGGCCCAAACAGAGGTTGCAAAGGAGTTCAGTCGCATATCTTACCCTAACATCTTGGGGCCTTGCGGCACCGGTCCCTGGTCAGTCCGCGCGGGCTACGGGCGGAATCCCATTGTCTTGATGGGTCCATGTCCCATATCCTGACGCACAACTCAAGAACTGCTGTTGCGGCAAACAGACGCTTTTTCCCGTTAAAACCTGCCCGCGAAGGATATTTTTATGACCGGCACACCATTTCGTCCCTTTGACACCCATCTGGACGAGGCTGTCGCGCTGCAATTGCTGCGTGACGCCACGGCAGGCGCAGATGACGGCGAGCTGTTCATAGAACGGCGCAAGTCCGAAATGCTGTCGCTGGATGATGGCCGGATCAAGAACGCCAGCTTTGACGCGTCCGAAGGTTTCGGCCTGCGCGCTGTGCGTGGCGAAACCGCAGGCTATGCACATGCAACCACAATTGATGAACACGCGCTGCGCCGGGCCGTCGCGACTGCACGCCTGGCCGTCGGCGATGGCGGCGGCACAATTGCCGATGGTCCTGTCGGCACCAATCGCAAGCTATATAGCGATGATGACCCGATGCTGCAGGCCACCTTCCCCGCCAAGATCGACGTGCTGCGCGAGATTGACGCCTTTGCCCGCGCGCTGGACCCACGCGTGGTGCAGGTATCCGCCAGCCTTGGTGCGTCCCACCAAGAGGTGGTGATCCTGCGACCCGAAGGCACGATCGTCACCGACACCCGCCCGATGTCGCGCATCAACATCAGCGTGATCGTCGAGGAAAACGGCAAACGCGAAAGCGGCGGCATGGGTGGTGGTGGCCGGACCGGCCTGATCGGGCTGATCAGCCGCGATCATTGGGAACCCGTGGTGCATGAAGCGTTGCGCATCGCGCTGGTCAATCT
>PUNR01000271.1 GCA_003551805.1 Loktanella sp. | reverse complement strand
TCGAAACAGGACCAGCTGTCACCGATGCACACCCATGTCATCAAGGCCGAAGACATCATCAACCGTGGTGGTGCGACCTTGGTGATCGAACTCTACGGGTCAGACCCAGACGGCCATTTCGACGACACCGCAGGCGGCGTGGTCATGTGCGACGGGATCACGCGGCCCTACGCCCCCGGTGACAAACTGCGGCTTGCACCGGGCGAAAGCGTGACCCTGATGCCGGGTGACTGGCACGCCTTTTGGGGTGAAGGTGGCGACGTGCTGATCGGCGAAGTCTCGACGGTGAACGACGACGAGACTGACAATATCTTCCGCGACCCCATCGGGCGTTTTGCGCAGATCGACGAAGACGTCGCCCCGACCCATTTGCTGGTCAGTGACTACCGCGACTGGCTGACAATCTGACCCTTATAGGATCAGATCGAAGGTCTTGATCAGCGGCAATTCCCGCGCCCTGACCCCCGTCAGATCGAACAGGGCATTGCCAAGTGCTGGCATCGCAGGCGGTGTGCCCGGTTCACCGATCCCGCCGATATGGGGGTTGGTTTCCAGAATGCGGACGGTGAATTCCGGCGCGCTGTGCATCCGCATTGCATCGTAATCGGTAAAGTTCGATTGATCGACCATACCGTCAGAGAATGTAATTTCTTCCTGCATCGCCGCCGAAAACCCGTAGATCGCGCCGGAAATCATCTGCGATTCAATAATCGCAGGGTCCAGCGCAACACCCGGATCACAGGCGATCCAGCAATGGTTGATGCGGATGCCGCGGCCGGTATCTTCAACCTCGACGATCTGCGCCGTGGGCGTGCCGAAGGAATAGCAAAACCCGATGCCGCGCCCGATATTGGCAGGTGTTTCACCGGTCCAGCCCGCCAGTTCCCCCACTGCGCGGATCACACCGGCAGAGGGCGCATGTTCACGCTCGGCCAGCGCCAGCCGGAATTGCAGCGGATCGGTACCAGCGGCATGGGCCATTTCATCCATGAACGTATCAAGGAAAAACCCGTTGAACGACGCCGCCACCGACCGCCAGAACCCGATCGGCACGCCCAGATCGGTCAGATGTCCGGTGATGCGGAAATTGGGCACGCCGTAAGGCTGGTCTGCCGCCCCTTCCACATGGGCGCGGTCGGGGCCAGGGGGGACTTGCCCCATCTGGCGCATGATCGAACTATGCGTCACGGACGGTGCGGCGATCTTGCCGTCGATCAGTTGGGCCGTGCCATCGGCCACGATCCCGCGGAACCGTGCCATAGCGGCAGGGCGGTAGAAATCCTGCTGGATGTCCTCGGTCCGCGTCCATGTCATGCGCACCGGTGTTCCGGGCAGGGCGGCGGCGATCTTGGCGGCCTGCACGGCATAATCTGTCTCGGCCCGCCTGCCGAAACCGCCACCCATCAGCGTGGTATGCACCGTCACCATCTCAGGATCGACACCTGCGGCGGCGGCACATTTGTCGCGCGTCATGATGGGGGCCTGATTGCCGGCCCAGATATCCAGCTTGCCATCCCGCAGCAGCGCTGTGGCATTCATCGGCTCCATCGTGGTATGGGCCAGAAACGGGACGGTATATTCTGCCGTCACCTCTGTACCTGCGATGGTGCGTGTCACATCGCCATCATTGCGCACGGTGCTGTCGGGTGCCGCATCAAGCGAGGTCGCAATCGCCTGCATCATGCCCGCCGTATCAGCAGGATAGGCCGCGTCCTGCCAGACGATATCTACCGCCTCTGCCGCCTGCATCGCCAGCCAAGTGTTCGCGGCCACCACCGCAATCCCGTCGCCAAGGTCGATCACAGCCTCGACCCCCGCCATGTCGCGGGCAGCGCTGTCGTCATAACTGACCATGCCCGCGCGTTTGGGGTTCATCCGTACGGTGGCGAATTTCAGGCCGTCCAGTTGCACATCACCCGCGAACTGCGCCGTCCCCGTCGCCTTGCCCAGCATATCGACGCGCGGCATGGATTTGCCGAGGTATTTCCATTCCGACCGTGGGCGCAACGCCACATCGGGCGGGGTCACATCGCGCACCGCCGTCGCCAGCGCAGTATAGGCGATGCTGGTGCCGTCCGGTGCGATCACATGGCTGTCTTGGGTGCGCAAATCACCCGCCGCAACGCCCAACTGATCCGCTGCCGCCAGCTTTAGCGCCTCGCGGGCGGATGCCCCGGCATGGCGCATTCGTTCATACGCGTCCTTGACCGAGGTGGACCCGCCCGTGACCTGCAAATGCAGCAACTTGCCCACCTGACCGATTGTCTGGCGCAGACTGTGGCGGAATTCGGTATCGGCATAATGCCGGAACGGCAGCGCCAGCCCCAACAAAGCCTGATTGTAATAGGCCTGCGCAGGCGGTCCGTGCAGCACCGTAATATCGTCCCATGCCACGTCCATTTCATCCGCGACAAGGGCGGCCAGCGTGGTGTGAATACCTTGCCCCATTTCCGCACGCGGCGCGATGATGGTCACACCGTCCTGATTAAGCAGCACATAGGGTGTCAGAACCGCCTCGCCTTCACCGGCAATCAGCGGGTTGGGCGCATCCTTGCGCAATTGGTAGACGCCAAAGGCGACACCGCCTGCAATAGCGGCAGAGCCAATCAGGAAGGTGCGGCGCGCGATCTTGCGGATATTGGCCATGATTTACACCTCTGCCAGACGCTGGGCAGCGTCCTTGATGGCGGCGCGGATGCGAGGGTAGGTGCCACAACGGCAAAGGTTCCCCTGCATCGCATCGTCAATATCCTGATCCGTCGGATCGGGAATTTCGGACAGCAAGGCCGCGGCATTCATGATCTGGCCGGACTGGCAATAGCCGCATTGGGCGACCTGATGATCGACCCAAGCCTGCTGGATCACGGCAAGGTTATCGGGCT
>PUNR01000324.1 GCA_003551805.1 Loktanella sp. | reverse complement strand
CACCACTCAGGGAGCATTCGGCACAAGAACGCTGACCTATCTGATCTACCAGCGCGTGCTGGAAAGCCAGAATGTCGGCCTTGGGTCCGCAGGCGGGGTCTATGCGATCATTCTAGCCAATATCGTCGCGCTGTTCCTGATGCGCATCGTCGGCAAGAACCTGGACCGATAGGGGAATATTATGGCGCGATCTGTCACCACCACACGCAAGACGTTCAATACGGTCCTGGCCTGGTCCATTGGTCTGCTGATCTTCTTCCCGATCCTCTGGACCGTGTTGACCAGCTTCAAAACCGAGGCGCAGGCGGTATCCACCCCGCCCGTCTGGTTCTTTTTCGACTGGACGCTGGATAACTACCGCACTGTGCTGGACCGGTCCGATTACAGCCGGTTCTTGTGGAATTCGATCTTCATCGCGGGCGGTTCGACCGTTCTGGGTCTGATTATTGCGATACCTGCAGCATGGTCGATGGCCTTTGTCCCGTCGCACCGGACCAAAGATATCCTGCTTTGGATGCTGTCCACCAAGATGCTGCCTGCGGTGGGTGTGATCTATCCGATCTATCTGATCTTTATCCGCATGGGCCTGCTCGACAGCCGGACGGGACTGGTGGTGATCCTGATGTTGATCAACCTGCCGATCATTATCTGGATGCTTTACACCTATTTTAAGGAAATCCCCGCCGAAATTCTGGAAGCATCGCGCATGGATGGCGCCGGACTGCGCGAGGAAATCACCTATGTCCTGCTGCCTATGGCGCTGCCGGGGATTGCATCGACGGCGCTTTTGAACCTGATCCTTGCCTGGAACGAGGCGTTCTGGACCCTCAACCTGACAGCGGCAAAAGCCGCACCGCTGACGGCCTTTATCGCCAGCTATTCCAGTCCCGAAGGCTTGTTTTATGCCAAACTTTCGGCGGCTTCGACCATGGCGATTGCGCCGATCCTGATCCTTGGCTGGTTCAGCCAGAAACAACTTGTACGCGGTCTGACCTTCGGCGCGGTGAAATAAGGAGCCTTTTCCATGGGACGTATCGTTCTAAAAGACGTGACCAAAGCCTTTGGCGATGTCACCGTGATCCCGCCGCTGAACCTGACCATCGAAGAAGGCGAATTCGCGGTTTTCGTAGGCCCCTCTGGATGCGGGAAATCCACCCTGCTGCGCCTGATCGCAGGGCTGGAGGATGTGACCTCTGGCCGGATCGAGATTGACGGCGTGGAAGCAACCGCCGCCCCGCCATCCAAACGCGGACTGGCGATGGTGTTTCAGTCCTACGCGCTTTACCCGCATATGACGGTGCGCAAAAATATCATGTTCCCGCTGCGCATGGCAGGCATGGACAAGGCCGAACAGAACCGCCGCGTCGATATGGCAGCCTCGGTGCTGAACCTGACCGATTATCTGGACCGGCGTCCGGGGCAATTGTCGGGCGGCCAGCGCCAGCGCGTCGCCATCGGGCGGGCCATCGTGCGCGAACCATCGGCGTTTTTGTTCGACGAACCATTGTCCAACCTTGATGCCGCCTTGCGCGTTGGCATGCGGCTCGAGATCAGCGAACTGCATACACGGCTGAAAACCACGATGGTCTATGTCACCCACGATCAGGTCGAGGCGATGACCATGGCCGACAAGATCGTTGTGCTGCGCGCGGGCCATATCGAACAAGTGGGTGCGCCGCTTGATCTGTATCGTGCGCCACGCAATCTGTTTGTGGCAGGTTTCATCGGATCGCCGCGGATGAATTTCATCGCAGGCGCAGAGGCTGCCAAGCACAATGCCCACACCATCGGTATCCGCCCCGAACATATCGCCGTGTCAGCAGAGGCGGGGGAATGGTCCGGTATCGTGGGCGTGTCCGAACATCTGGGGTCCGACACGTTCTTTCACGTCCACCAGACCGGATTGGCCGATGTGATCACCGTGCGCGCCGATGGCGAGGTTGGTTTCCGCCACGGCGACACTATTCACCTGACACCGCGCGCCGATGTCATCCACCGCTTTGACGAAACAGGGTTGCGTATCGCATGACACGACTGACAGGAAAAACCGCGCTGATTACGGGCGCCGCACGCGGCATCGGGTTGGCCTTTGCCGAACGCTATATCGCCGAAGGCGCACAGGTCGCGCTGGCCGATATCGACATCGACCGCGCCAAGGCCGAGGCTGCCCGTCTGGGCGATGCCGCCTTTGCCGTGCAGATGGACGTGACCGATCAGGCCAGTATCGACGGCGCGGTTTCCGCGACCGTGGCGCATTTCGGGCAGATCGACATCCTGATCAACAACGCCGCCATATTCACTGCCGCACCCATATCAGAGATCAGCCGCGATGATTTTACACGCTGCTTTGATATCAACGTGGCGGGCACCCTGTTCACGATGCAGGCCGTTGCTAAGCACATGATCGCGCGCGGACAAGGCGGCAAGATCATCAACATGGCGTCCCAAGCAGGGCGACGGGGCGAGGCGCTGGTCGCCGTGTATTGCGCGACCAAGGCAGCGGTTATCAGCCTGACCCAATCGGCGGGCCTGAACCTGATCGCGCATGGCATCAACGTGAACGCCATTGCCCCCGGTGTGGTGGATGGTGAGCATTGGGACGGTGTGGATGCGTTCTTTGCCAAATACGAAAACAAGGCTCCCGGCGAGAAAAAGAAAGAGGTCGGCGCTGCCGTCCCGTTTGGCCGCATGGGCACGGCACAAGATTTGACAGGGATGGCCGTTTTTCTTGCCTCGGCCGAGGCGGATTACATCGTCGCCCAAACCTATAACGTGGACGGTGGCCAATGGATGAGCTGACAAAGCTGTCGCTGGCGACCTTAGGCGCGTTGCCCGCAGGCGTGCAGGTCCCGACCTATGCGCGCGCCGACCTGTCGCCGGGTATCGT
>PUNR01000357.1 GCA_003551805.1 Loktanella sp. | reverse complement strand
CATGCTTTGCCTGTTGGCATAGGATCTGCGGGGGTCGTCAATCCGGCCAGCGGACGGGTTCTGGCCGCCAATTTGTCAGCCGATGGACAAACTTTGCCCGCCGATCTGACGCGCGCTTTGAGCCGTCCGGTGTCCTATCTGAACGATTGTCATGCCCTCGCGATGTCAGAGGCCGTCTTTGGTGCAGGCAAAACCTATCAATCAATCTTCGCACTTGTGCTGGGCACCGGCATCGGCGGTGGTTTTGTACGCGCGGGGCAATTGCACAACGGTTCGTCCGGTACCGGTGGCGAGGTGGGGCATAGCTCTGCTCCTGCGCATCTGGTGCTTGAACATGGTCTGCCGGTCGTGGATTGCGCATGCGGCAGGCGCGGCTGCATCGAGACGTTGCTCAGCGGGTCAGGGCTGGTGCGGTTGGCCAAGGCGATGCACGGTGCCGACCTGACCGCCCCGCAGATTGTTGCCGCCCGTGCCTCTGACCCGCAGATGCAGGCGGTCTGGCAAGTCTGGTGTATGCTTGCCGCTGATCTGATCCAGACATTAACGCTGACGCTTGACCCTGATTGCATTGTTCTGGGCGGCGGAATGTCGGACATTCCGGGACTGGTCGACGATCTGACACAAGCCGCACGGCAGGCGCAGTTCGCAGGTTTTTCGACCCCCGTGATCCTGCGCGCAGCGGGTGGCACCGTCAGCGGTGCGCGCGGAGCGGCCTATGCTGCGTGGCAGGTGGCGCATGGATAATGTCTGGATCGTTCCCGACAGCGTCTTTGATGCCGGAACCTTGCAGCAGGGGCGGGCCCTGCGGCTTGAGGAAGGGCGGGCCACGACGATCTGCGATCTTGCAGCGGTACCGCAAGGGCAGAGATTGCTTGCCGTCGCGGGGGTCTTGACCCCCGGCTTTGTTGATTTGCAGATCAATGGCGGTGGTGGTGTCCTGTTCAATCAATCGCCTGATCCGGCCGGTATCGCCGCAATCGCTGCGGCACATCGCCGTTTCGGAACTGTCGCGCTGATGCCAACGCTGATTACCGACGCCCCCACAGTTCTGGCCCATGCCGCAAAGGCCGCCATTGCCGCGCGCGCCAGCCGTGGTTTCGCCGGTCTGCATATCGAAGGGCCGCATATCGCGCTTTCGCGTCGGGGCACACATGCCGCCGCCTTCGTGCGGCCTTTGGACGACGTAACGCTTGAAACCCTGCACGATCTGCGGGCGGCGGGTGTCACCGTCATGATGACCCTCGCGCCAGAGATCGTCACACCTGACCAGATCACTGCATTGACGGCGATGGGGATTATCGTCTCGCTTGGGCACTCGGATGCAACGGCAGAGCAGGCCAATGCCGCTTTCGCCGCCGGTGCCCGATCAGTGACGCATCTGTTCAACGCCATGTCACAAATGCAGGGGCGCGCGCCGGGGCTGGTGGGGGCGGCGATCAACAGTGATGTCTATGTCGGCATCATCTGCGACGGCGTGCATGTGGCTGACGATATGGTGGCCCTGGCCTGTCGGGCGCGTCCCGTGGCGGGGCGGATGATCCTTGTGTCGGATGCCATGCCAACAGTGGGCGGGCCGGATCGTTTCGACCTTTATGGTCAGGAAATCCGCCTGCAAGACGCACGTCTTGTGAACGCCGAAGGCAATCTGGCAGGCGCGCATTGCACGATGCTGTCGGGCGTGCAGCGGCTGGTTCGTCAGGTTGGCCTGTCGCTGGAACAGGCACTTCATATGGCAATCACAGCCCCTGCGACGCTGCTGGGGGCTGCGCATCTGGGACAGGTCGCAGGGCGGTCTGTCGATGATCTGTTTGTTGTGGATGATGCACTGGCTTTGCACCCGTTATCCGGAAACATCCGGCGTGATATCGCTTAGCGCGGGATCACATGCTGTTGTGGCTGGCATCCAGAGGGTGCAAAAGCCCTGCAAGCTACATAGGTAAGACATATGAAAACGCGTATCATCACCTTCGTCATGGCATTCTTCATGTCGGTTTATGCTGTGGCCGCCACAGCGCAGCAGCTGACGCTGCCGCAGATTTCCGATTATCTGAACCAGTTGCAGACCGCGCAGGGCGGTTTCACCCAGATCAACGGGGACGGAACATTGTCCACCGGCCAGATCTATATCAAGCGGCCCGGCCGCATCCGGTTTGAATACAACCCGCCAGAGGAATCGCTTGTCGTGGCCAGTGGCGGACAGCTGGCGATCTTTGACCCACGTTCCAACGCAGGGCCTGACCGGTATCCGCTGAACCAGACGCCGCTGAACATCATCCTGCAACGCAACGTGAATCTCAGCGCGGCGCGCATGGTGACCGGGACAGTGTCGGATGGCACAACGACGACCGTTACCGCGCAGGACCCTGAAAACCCGCAATACGGCAACATCCAGATGGTCTTTACCGCCAACCCGATCGAGCTGCGGCAGTGGATCATCACCGATGACATGGGCAACGAAACCACACTGATCCTGAACGATCTTCAAAGCGGCGGTCAGATCGGGGACATCATGTTCAACATCAACGCCGAAATGCGCCGGCGCGGCTTTGAATAAAAGAATCTACTCAAGTTAAGAAAGCAAGTTGACGCTGTTCTTTTTGCTCTGTGCATCAAGGTCATAACCTAGCTTGTTTTCGCAGCTGCCCAGATTGGTGGCAAGTTAAGATGGCGGCTGCCATGGCCGCCCAGTTTCTCGCGTAGTTGGAAGTTGAAATCTATTCTGCCCACCCTTTGGCTGAAGGCGGGTGACTGGTCACTTGTCGCTGGCGCTGATAAACGTCTCGTAAGTACGCTAGTCTCAAGGTTGTGTTAATAGTTGATGAGGTGAAAAATGAAGTTCACGTTGGTAACAACCGTAAAGGACGAGGGGCCCTATTTGTGGGAATGGGTCGCAT
>PUNR01000326.1 GCA_003551805.1 Loktanella sp. | reverse complement strand
GGGTGATGATGCCGATGATGATCCCCGCAGAGGCGCAAGCCGCCGAGATCGGGATCGCTTGACGCGCACCGTCTGCAAGACCGTGCAGCAGATCGCGCGCCCAGTCTGCCCATGTGCGCGTGATGGTCTGGCCCCATGCGGTCAACGGCGCGCGCGCCGCAGCGGATTCTCGGGCCACTGACGAGCGTTCCTTTTCAAGCACCTCTTCAAGGCCGGCAAAGGGGTCGCCCCCGTGCATCTGTGTGCGCAATGCGCGAAAGATAATGATCGTGTTGCGCGCCACCAACGAGATGCAAAGCGCCAGCGGAATTGCCCAGAACGCCGACCGCGTTGGCGTAAAGTTGGCGATCACAAGCATGAAGATCAGCCCCAGAACCGGGATAAGCAAGTGAATCTGGCTAAGCAGTGTCGGCAACAGGGGCGGCAATTCGGAGCGCGGAATTTTTTGGATATTCATCTTCTTGGCGTGCATATGCACACAAAAGATAATCCCTGCCAGATCAAGGATCGCAGGCAAAAGGGCGGCCTGAATGATCTGGACATAAGGAATACCCGTCATCTCGACCATCACAAAGGCCGCAGCGCCCATCACTGGTGGGACGAACTGGCCTGTAGTCGAGGCTGCTGTTTCAACACCCCCCGCCGATGCCGGATGAAAACCAACACGCTTCATCAGCGGAATGGTCAGCGTTCCGGTGGTTGCGACATTGGCCGTGGAGCTGCCCGAGAACGACCCCATCATGGCACTTGCCAGCACGGCCGATTTTGCAGGACCACCTGTGTAGCTGCCAAGCCCCGCCATCGCCAGGCGGGTCAGATAGTCGCTGACGCCAGTGCGCTGCATGACAGCACCGAACAGCACGAACAGAAAGACAAAGGTTGAAGCGACGGCAAGGGGAATGCCGAACACCCCCTCGGTAGTGGGGTAAAGGTGCCGGACAATCCGTTCGGCCGAATAGCCGCGATGGCCAATGATGCCCGGCATATGGGGCCCGAAATAAGCATAGAGAATGAAGATGATCGCCAGCGCGGGCAACACCGGCCCAATCGCGCGGCGCGTCGCTTCCAGCAGGGCCACGATCGTAAGCACGCCCATCCAGAAGTCGAGCGTCGTCTCTGCCCCTGCGCGCATCACCATGTCGTAGAAAAAGTAATAAAAGTAGAGTGGTCCGACAATCGCCGCCGCAGCAAGAACCAGATCCATCAGCGGGATACGATCCTTACGCATCCCCGAAAAGGCGGGATAAAGTAGAAAGATCAGCCCGAGCGCAAAGGCCAGATGAATGGCGCGCAGGTTTTGCGCGGGCATAAGGCCAATACCGGACTGGTACAGCTGGAACAGCGAGAAGCTGATGGCGATTGCCATGATTGCGATGCCGACAATGCCCCTGATCTGGCGCTGATCTGCGCCCTCGTCAACGGCCGGGGCTGTCGTTTCCTGCTGGCTCATATCCGGTTCCGGTCAGTAGGCCTTGTGGTTTGCGACCTCACGATATGATGGGCAACGCAAGCCCGTTGCCCACCAGTTGCGCGGCCAGAGAAGCTGTCTGGGCGCAGTGTCAGTCGTTGTTGCCATAAAAGGCCTCTGCACCGGGGTGCAGCGGGATAGGCATTGCCTCTTGCGCCGTGTCGAGCGAGATGTCGCAACCACGGACATGGGTGTCGCACAGCCGCTCAAGCGTCGCATCGTCATAAAGCACTTCCAGCATGTTCTCGACGACATTCGCATCCAAGTCTGCGCTGGCCACGATCATCGCAAGGACGGTCACGGTAGATACATCATCCTCAACCCCGGAATAGGTACCGCCCGGAATCGTGATCGTGCTGTAGAACGGCCATGTATCGGCGATCTGGCCGCCCATCTCGGCCTCAATCGGTACGATGGAAACGTCATGCGTGGACTGTAGGTCGATCACCGCAGCGGTCGGAATGCCCGCTGTAAGAAAGGCCGCATCAATACGGCCATCGCGCAGCGCATCCACAGCTTCACCGAATGGCAGGAACTGTTCGGTAATATCCGCATAGTCAATGTCATGTGCCGACAGGATCTGACGCGCATTGGCTTCGGTCCCGCTTCCGGGCGCACCGACAGCGACGCTGCGGCCTGTCATGTCGTTAACCGAGCTGATACCGGAATCGGCGAGGGTCACGATCTGGATCAACTCCGGATACAGCATCGCCATGCCCATGTTGTTGTCCAGCGCATCGTCACCGTCGAACATCTCGTCCGAGTTATAGGCGTAGTTGGCAATATCGTTCTGCACCATTGCCATTTCAGACTCGCCGCTTTGAACCAGCCGGACATTGACCACACTGGCCCCCGTGGATTCTGCAGTGACTGTCAGCCCGTCAATCTCTGATGACCAAGCCTCTGCCATTGCGCCGCCCAGCGGAAAATACACCCCACCAGTCCCACCTGTTGCAAGCGAGATTGAGAGCGGGCCATCGGTTTGAGCGGCGACCGATACAGGGAACATCAGGCCAGCACCAAGAACACCACATACCATCAGATTTCTGGATATCTTCATGATTACCTCCACAGCTTTCGCAGGGGCTGCCCTGACGCTTGCGTGGTAGTAAAACAATCGCGCCTCAGGTCCAACCTGCGGTTTAAAGACGCGCACCTACTTGTTTTTCTTGGCACACGTCATGTGAAAAAGTGCCTGTAGATACAATATTCTATGGTTTAGGTGCCGGACCTGTCAAGCCCGCCACCCTGCGCGCCCTGCAGTGGCCGTCAGTGCAGATATGGTGACAGGTGCGCCAATCGGTTTGAAAAAATTCGCTCTGGTGGCACGTAAGGAACGGATTCTCAAGCCTCGCGGCCAGAGCCGAAGCGACAGCTGTAGCCTTCGATTTCTGTGCAGGCGCCCAACCAACTGATCGCTTGCACATTGCCCCTG
>PUNR01000196.1 GCA_003551805.1 Loktanella sp. | reverse complement strand
ATCGCTGATCCCCTCGAACAGGGGCTTTTGCGCATTGGTGCTATCCTCGGCACGGGCGCGGTCGAGGCTGAATTTCACATCCTCTGCATCCATCGTGGTGCCATCATGAAAGGTGACACCAGCGGCAAGGTTGAATGTGTAGACCAAACCGTCATCCGAGATATCCCAGCTTTGCGCCAGACCGCGGATCACCGCGCCATCGGCGTCGAAACGGGTCAGGCCTTCGAAAACGTTGGAATAAAGCACGGAATTGATCGCCTGTGCCGCGCCGTTGATGATATCAAGGTTCGGCGGCTCCAACTGGATCGCGACGGTGATGCTGTCTTGCGCCAGCGCGCCAGAGGCACAAAGCACAACGGCAGTGGATGCGGCAAGGCGTTTAAAGTGATGCATGATGGCCCCCTGTTTGTTGGCAGCAGTGTTCACCCAAGTGAACCTGCAATTCAAGCCCCGTAGGTCGGGGTTCACCCCGACGTCACACCTGTAATGGCCGCGAGCCCGCGCGCCATGACCTGTGCGCTGTCGATCATGTCATCCACACCGATATATTCATCAGGTTTATGCGCCAGTTCCAAAAGCCCCGGACCATAGGCAATGCAATTCTTCAGCTTGCCGATCCGGTCGATATGTTTCTGGTCATAGGTGCCGGGGCTCGCGACAAATTCCGCTGGCCGTCCCAGCACTTTTTCGATCTGTTCCGCGATCACCTGCACGACGGGTGCATTGCGGTCTGTCATACTGGGTAGGACCATGTTGATTTCCCGTAGATCATAGTCAAACCGGTCCCTGCGCGATTTGAGGTCTTCAAGAAGCGCCGTCACCTCGCCGCGCACCTGATCGATGCTTTCTTCGGCCAGAAAGCGGCGGTCGATCACGATCCGACACCTGTCCGGCACGCAATGCGCCGGCAGGCTGGTGTCGTCAGCGGCCTGTTCGGGCTGGCCACCATGAATGGAATTGATATTCATCGTGGACGATCGCGCGCCATCCGGAACCACCGGCATATCGGTGCGCCTTGCAGCCATTGCGGGGTAAAGCGTCGTTTCAAACGCGTTCAGCACCGCGCCCATATGGCGCACCGCGCAATCGCCCAGAAATGGCATCGACCCATGCGCGATTTCGCCATGTGTCTCGATCTCGGCCCACCAGCCGCCGCGATGGCCCAGACAGACGCGGTCCTTGTGCAAGGGTTCGGGGATGATGACATGCTGCACGCGGGCGGGGTCGAAATAGCCCTGTTCGGCCAGATAGGCGACACCGCCATAACCGCCGGATTCCTCATCCGCAGTGCCGGAAATCTCGACAGCGCCTGCAAAATCGGGATGGGTGGCGATAAACGCCTCGGCCGCGATAATTGACGCGGCCAGCCCGCCTTTCATGTCGCAAGCGCCACGCCCGTAAATCTTGCCATCGATCAGTGCGCCACCGAACGGGTCCTGCGTCCAGCCCTGACCCACCTCGACCACGTCGATGTGGCTGTTGAAATGCACGCAATCACCCGCGCGCCCGCCGTCGCGGCGTGCGACAATGTTCCAGCGGGGATATGCGTCGCTGTCGCCGGGTGTGCCGTGGGCGCGGATCAGCTTTGTCTCGAACCCTGATTTGCGCAGCCTTCTGTCCAGATATTCACAGATATCACGGTAAAACGCGCCCGGAGGGTTCAGCGTCGGGATGCGGATCAGGTCTTGCGTCAAGGCGATCAGATCTTCGCGCCGGTCGGTGATGGCCTGGATCAGGGAATTATGGTCAGTCATGGCCAGACTAAATGCCAAGTGACCTGATCCTGCAAGAGATATGAAAAGCGTTGCAATTTTCCTGCCGCTTTCGTTTAGGTGATGCGTGGTCCCCAAAAGGTGTCAGATGGCTTTTCTACTTGGTGTTGATACAGGCGGAACTTATACTGATGCCGTCGTGCTGGACGATAGCGCGCAGCGCGTTGTGGCATCGGCCAAGGCGTTGACGTCGCGGCCTGATCTGGCGCTGGGCGTGGGGGCGGCGATTGATGCGGCTTTGGCGCAATCGGGCGTTCCGGCGCGCGATATCGCGATGGTGTCACTGTCAACGACGCTGGCCACCAATGCACTGGTCGAAGGGCAGGGTGGTCGGATCGCGCTGGTTTTCATAGGTTTTGACGCCAGTGAACTGACCCGCGCGGGATTGCAGGATGCCTTGCGCGGTGATCCGGTGATCGCCCTTGCTGGCGGTCATACCCATGCAGGCAGCGAAGCGGCGCCGTTCGATCTGGCCGGTTTGCAAGTGGCGCTGGCGGGGCTTGACGCAGGCATCACCGGCTATGCTGTCGCGGCCAGTTTCGCCACCCGCAACCCCGCGCATGAAATCGCGGCACGCGATCTGATCCGCGATCTGACCGGTCTGCCGGTGACGTGTTCGCATGAACTTTCCTCGGCCTTGGGTGGGCCGAAACGGGCACTGACGGCGGTGCTGAATGCCCGCCTGATCGGGATGATCGACGGGTTGATCACCGCCTGCGAAACCCATCTGGTTAAATGCGGCATCACCGCCCGCCTGATGGTCGTGCGTGGTGACGGGGCGCTGGTGTCGGCGGCGGTCGCACGCGAAAAACCGATTGAGACGATCCTGAGCGGGCCTGCCGCATCCATCGCCGGGGCCAGCTGGCTGACGGGCGAAAAGGATGCACTTGTCAGCGACATTGGTGGCACGACCACCGATATCTGCCTGTTGCGCGACGGCCGCCCCATGATCGACCCCGCAGGTGCGCGCGTCGGCCCGTTCCGCACCATGGTCGAGGCTGTGGCGATGCGCACCACCGGTCTTGGCGGTGATAGCGAGGTGCATGTGACCGAAGGGCTTGATGCTGGCCTGCGCCTTGGGCCACGGCGGTTGATGCCGATCGCGCTTGCCGCGATGCAATTTCCTGAACTGGTGCATCTGGCGCTGGACCGTGCGCTGGCCAGCGGTGTGCCAGCGTCTGACGGGGGGCAATTCGTGCTGCCGATGTGGGCGCAGATGCCACAGGGGCTTGATGCGCGCGAAACGATTGTCGCGCAGCGTCTGGCCGGTGGGCCTTTGCGACTTGGACAGGCGGTGCAGACGCGGATGGAAAACCCGGCATTGGGCCGGTTGATAGGGCGTGGACTGGTGATGCTGGCGGGTGTCACCCCGTCGGATGCGTCACATGTTATGGGGATGCAGGATGTCTGGGACAGTGATGCCGCAGCCAAAGCGCTGACGCTGTTTGCCCGTCGCCGCACGGGTGGCGGCCAGCAGATTGCGCCGGATGCCGAACGTTTAGCGCAGATGATCATCGCCCAGCTGACCGCCCAGACCGTCGATTGCCTGCTGCAAGCCGCCTTTGCCGAAGACGGGCGCGACTGGCCCGACCCTGCCGCATTGGCACAACATCCGCTGACGATGGCGGGGCTGGACCGGCATCGCGGCACGCTGCGGGTTGATCTGGCGCTGGCTTTGCCGGTGATCGGGCTCGGGGCCTCTGCCCATGCATATTATGGTGCTGTCGGCGACAGGTTGGGCACCAGAATGCTGTTGCCTGAACATGGTGGTGTGGCCAACGCGATTGGTGCGGTGGTGGGACAGGTCCAGATGCAGGCATCTGGCACGGTGACCAGCCCCGGTGCGGGTGCGTTCAAGGTGCATTTGCAAGATGCGGTGCAAAGCTATGCCAGCCGCGACGCTGCGCTGGACGGCATTGTTGACGCCTTATCCATACAGGCAAGTGCCGCCGCCCGTGCGGCGGGGGTCGAAGACATTAGCCTGCACATTGCCCAAGACATCACCGAGGTCGATGTCGAAGGCCAGCCGATGTTCATCGAGGCCAAGGTCAAGGTCACCGCGCAAGGCCGCCCGCGCATCGCGGAAGGTTGATTTCGATCTGTCACTTTCCCGTCACCCCGATTGCGCGTTTGCACGCGATCAAGGACAACGTGGTGACCTTCAGGACCTCCGGACATGCTTGACCAACACCTTCGCCCACTGATCGACCCGCCGCTGAACCGGATAGGGCGCAGCCTTGCCGCGCGCGGCGTTTCGGCCAATGCGGTGACGCTGACGGGGCTGGGCCTGGGGCTGTTGGCGGCTTTGGTCATCTGGCTTGGCGCGCCGCTTTGGGCGCTGATCCCGTTGCTGGCAAGTCGTCTGGCGGACGGGCTGGACGGTGCCGTCGCGCGGGCGACGCGCAAGACAGATTTCGGCGGCTATCTGGATATCGCGGCTGATTTTCTGTTTTACGGGATGATCCCGCTGGCCTTTGTGCTGACAGACCCGGCCAGCAACGGTGCAGCGGGGGCATTCCTGCTCGCGTCCTTTTATTTCAACGGCACCAGCTTTTTGGGCTATGCCATTCTTGCTGAAAAGCATGGGCACAAGACCAGCGCACAGGGGCAAAAGTCACTTTACTATTCAAACGGCATTCTGGAAGGGACCGAAACAATCGTGTTCTTCGTCTTGCTTTGTCTGTTTGAAACTTATTTCGCGCCGCTGGCGTGGATGTTCGGAAGTCTTTGCTTTCTGACCGCCGGTTTGCGGATATACGCTGCCTCTCTTATCTACGAAAAATAAAGGAAAATGCTGATGAAACACCTCGCCATTCTCGCCGCTTTGCTGGCACCTTTGCCGGCATTGGCCGATATTGACCCCGCGAACTGGGATGAGGTGACAGCACAGGCCCAAGGCCAGACAGTGTTCTGGAACGCTTGGGGCGGATCAACCACAACCAATGATTTCATCGCATGGGTCGGGTCGCGCGTGGCCGAGGATTATGGCGTCACGCTTGAACACGTCAAACTGACAGATACCGCCGATGCGGTTACGCGCGTGCTGTCGGAAAAGCAGGCCGGTCAGGATGACGGTGGCGCGATTGATATGATCTGGATCAACGGTGCAAATTTTGCGGCTATGAAAGACGCTGACCTGCTGTTCGGCCCGTATGCGGAACAGCTGCCAAACTGGGCGCTGGTCGACTTTGAAAGCAAATCGGTGCAGACAGATTTCACTATCCCGGTCGAGGGGTTCGAAAGCCCGTGGGCTATGGCGCAGGTTGTGTTCGTACATGATACGGCAACGATGCCCGACGCACTTGGGTCGATGGACGACCTGTTGGAATGGGCACAGTCAAACCCGGGGCGATTTAGCTATCCACAGCCGCCGGATTTTCTGGGAACAACGTTCCTGAAACAGGTGCTGATCGACATCTTGCCCGATGCATCAGTGCTGGCTGAACCTGCGACTGATGACAATTACGACGCTGTCACCGAACCACTTTGGGACTATCTGGACGCGCTGACGCCAAACCTTTGGCGCGCAGGCCGCGCATATCCGGCTACCGGCACAGCAATGTTCCCGCTGATTGCCGATGGTGAAGTTGATCTTTCGATCTCCTTTAGCCCGGGCGCAGCGTCGACAGCGATCGCGAACAACGAATTGCCTGACACAGTGCGCACCTTTGTGCTGGACAAGGGTACCATCGGCAACGCGTCCTTTGTGGCGATCCCTTACAATTCGGGGGCAAAAGCCGGTGCGATGGTCGTTGCCAATTTCCTGATGTCACCCGAAGCGCAGGCGCGCGCCCAAGACCCTACGATCCTTGGCTATGGTACCGTTCTGGCAATGGAAAAACTGTCGGATGATGACCGCGCCCTGTTTGACGCGCTTGATCTTGGTATCGCGACCCTGACACCAGCCGAGCTTGGCACAGTGCAGGCCGAACCGCACCCAAGCTGGATGACACGCATCAGCGACGATTGGGTAACGCGCTACGGCGTAGCCCAGTAAAGCCATGTCACGCCGCTATCTGCTGCCGGTTTTGCCAGCACTGACTTTGCTGGCGATGCTGGGGCCGGTGGGTGCGGGCTTGTGGGGCACGTTCCTGCCCGCCTTCGGGCATCTGCCGGCGGCGGGGCTGACAGGTCCGTCGCTTGACCCGTTCCGCGACCTGTTCGGCTGGGCAGGATTGCCGCGTGCAATGATGCTGTCCATCGGGACTGGTCTGCTGGCGACAGTGATATCGCTGGCGATTGTTATGCTGGTCACGGCAGGCTGGTCCGGAACGCGGCCATTCCTGATGCTGGAACGGGCCCTGTCACCGCTGCTTGCCGTGCCGCACGCGGCTGCGGCATTCGGCCTGGCGTTTCTGATTGCACCCTCTGGCTGGCTGGCGCGGCTGACCTCGCCGGGGTTGACCGGCTGGGACCGCCCGCCTGATCTGCTGATCGTGCAGGACAGTTGGGGTCTGGCGATGACCGCGGGGCTGATCGTAAAAGAAGTACCGTTTCTGCTGCTGATCACCCTCGCGGCATTGGGGCAGGCCGATGCGCAGCGCAGTGTCCGTGTTGCGCAGGCGCTTGGCTACAGGCGGCTGACTGGCTGGCTCAAGACAGTATTTCCGCGGGTTTATGCGCAGATACGGCCACCGATCTATGTGGTGCTGGCCTATGCGATGTCGGTGGTGGATGTGGCAATCATTCTGGGGCCGAACACACCGCCGTCCCTGTCGGTGCAGATCGTCAAATGGATGTCCCACCCAGACCTTGCGTTCCGGTTAGAGGCCGCAGCGGGCGCATTGCTGCAACTGGCATTGGTGATCGGCGCGCTGGTTGTCTGGCGCATTGGCGAGACCATTGTCGCTGCATTGGGCCGTCGCTGGATCGCTTCGGGCGCACGCGGCAAGGCGGATGCGGTGGTCGCGGGCGGCGCGCTTGTTGCTGGAACTTTTTCGGCGCTGGCGGTGCTTTTGGGGCTGGTCGTGCTGGCGATATGGTCTTTTGCCGGTTTCTGGAGCTTCCCCGCCGCATTGCCTGACGAAATGACACTGCGCAACTGGCTTCGTTTCGGCCCCGGCACGTTAAAGGCGTTGGGCGAAACTGCGGTGATTGCAGTGACCGCGGCCATGATCGCCCTGATCCTGACCATCGGCTGTCTGGAGGCCGAATATCGCCACAACATCCGCGTCAGCCAGCGAGCGGTCTGGCTTCTGTATCTACCGCTGTTGGTACCGCAGACGGCGTTCCTGCCCGGGTTACAGACGCTGATGCTGAATATTGGCGCCGATGTCGGGCGGTGGCCGGTGATGCTGGCGCATCTGGTTTTCGTGCTGCCTTATGTTTTCTTGTCGCTGGCCGATCCGTTTCGGGCTTGGGATACGCGCATGGGTGTGATCGCCGCAGCCTTGGGCGCAAGCCCTGATCGTGTGCTGTGGCGCGTGCGTCTGCCGATGCTGCTGCGCCCGGTCCTGACCGCGCTGGCGGTGGGGCTGGCCGTATCAGTCGGGCAATATCTGCCAACACTGCTTATCGGCGGTGGTCGTGTCGCGACTTTGACGACCGAGGCTGTGGCGCTTGCCTCTGGCGGTGACAGGCGCGCGATTGGCGTTTACGGGCTGATGCAAACAGGTGCGGCGCTGGTGCCTTTTGCGCTGGCCTTGCTGATCCCTGCGATCGTCTGGCGGAATAGAAAAGGATTACGGCATGGATAAGGGATTGTCGCTGCAAAACGTAACGATCTTCAACGGCGACGCCCCTCTGATCCGCGTGCATCATGATGTGGCACCCGGTGCTGTGCTGACCGTTATGGGCCCATCCGGCGTTGGAAAATCCACCCTGTTGGCCTTTATCACCGGCACCCTTGCCAAAGATTTCAAAGCGACCGGCGAAGTTTGGCTGGACGGCCACAACATTACCCACGCACCCCCCCATCAACGCCGGGTCGGTATCTTGTTTCAGGATGACCTTTTGTTTCCACATCTGTCAGTCGGTGCCAATCTGGCTTTCGGCCTGCCGCCGGGTGGCACCAGTATACAGAGACAGGCCAAAATTGATGCCGCTTTGTCCGAAGTCGGCCTTGAAGGTTTCGCACCACGTGATCCCGCAACATTGTCCGGTGGACAAAAAGCCCGGGTCGCGTTGATGCGGATGCTGTTGTCTGATCCTAGCGCCTTGTTGCTGGACGAACCGTTTTCGCGCCTTGACGCTGCCCTGCGCGCGCAGGTGCGCGACATGGTGTTTGATCGCGCGCGCGCACGGGCCTTGCCTGTCTTAATGGTCACCCATGATGCAGAGGATGCCCATGCCGCTGGCGGTGTCGTCATTACGCTTGGCCATGGCGACACCGTTCCTAAGCGCTGACCGTAATGGTCACATCAGTGATGTCAGGTTAATGCCTACGGTCATTGCGCCGACAACCTGTCCCGTTTCACTGTCCACGATGGTCATGGATACTTGTGCCTGCACTTCCCCGGATGATTCATCCAGTTCCACATCACTAAAATGCATCGCTGTCGGACCTTTTGGGAAGGTTTCGGTAAACTTTTCTTCGTCCCCCTGCCAGTAATCCGATGTCGGCGCAGCCGCAGCCACGTTCAGGCCGCGGGCATCCATGATGAACACTTCCGTGATTGCCCCATCAAGCGCAGCCATGCGTGCGCGCAGGAAATCCGATGTCGGATTGTTTACGACATCATCGATCAGCGGCACATCCGGCATGCCAACCTGCGCCATCCACAAAGTGTCCAGTTCATCAATCTTGGCTTGATCGTAGCTTGCCGTTTGGGCGTTTTGGGCGATGATCGCGTTCACGATGATTGGGTCGGATGCCCAACCTTTGACGTGTTCAGCAACAAATGCCTGCATTTGCGGTTTCAAATCCTGCGATGCGCCTGCGGTCGCTGTCAGCAGCGCGGCTGCCAACCATAATGTGAATCGTTTCATTGATCGTCCTCCTTTGATGCAGGAGGTACCGCAAGTTCCCTTCCAATCAGTTAAGACCAGCAGTCAAATGCGTAGCAATTAAGACAAATGCCGCTTCGATCAGGGCCAGTTCTTCCGCCGGGGCACGCGAAAGGCCAGCATTGGCTTGATTATCGGCGATGCATAGCGGTCCAGATCCAATGCCTCGTGTACGCCGGTGACGACCTCTCCGTGCAGTTGTGTTGTGACGGCAGATCGCGAATAAAAAGGCGCATCGAGCATCCCCAACACCTGGCGCGGTGTGACGCCGGGGTCGGCACGCGTTTCGCGCCGTACCTGCCAAAGCGATCGCTTAAAGGCGGTGCGGGACGGCGCGCTGACGATTCTGGCCTGCCCGTCGTGGTCAAAGCTGATTGCGGTATCCAGCGTGCTTCCATCGCGGCGGGTGGCATCGTAAATGCAGGTCGCCCCGTCTTTTGTCGGGTAACGGCCCCATGTCCAAAACTTGAAATCATCTTCCAATGGCCGCGTTCCGAAATTGGCATCGAAATAGCCGTGACCCGACCATTGCCAGCCCTTTGCCGCCAGATCGACCTTGATGTCGGATGATGGTGCAAAGGGCCGCCAGACATGCGCACCATCGGGCGTCAGTGGTAGTTCGACAGATGTCAGCGCATGTGGCGTGATCGTGATCTGGCCCTGCACCCGACTGATAATCGGCAGGCCGCTGATCTCATTGATATTGATAACTAATTCGTGCCCGTTCCAATGCATCGACGATGGACCGACCTGCAATGTGTCGGCGCTGGTCCGCAACGCTGTGCGCCCCCTGTCTGTCATGGTGAACCGCCCGCCTTGACCATAGGTCGCGACGTTGATGCAACAGTGATTGGCCGGATCGCCGCGCCCGGACCATGCATACCAAGGCGAAAAGACTGACCCTATGAACCCGATGACGCTGACGGCTTTGGTGCCGCAATCGCTGATCCCGTCGATATACCACCAGGCATAGCCGCCAGAGGGTACGTCGAGCGCAAAGAAAGGTCGTTCAGTATCGCCGCGGCCGCGTGCTGACCGCAGAGCGTCGCCATCGGCACCCCCGCCCCCGGATGCACCCCGCCGCCCGCCAGATAAAGCCCCGGCATCGTCGTGCGCACCGTCGGGCGTTTGAAGGCTGCTGTCATTCCGTGCGGGCTGCGCCCGTATAGTGAACCTAGGCTCGCCGGGAACATCGCGTCGAACCCCTGCGGCGTGGTCAGGCAGTCCGGCCCCGGCTGCGGGTTGAACGTCAGACCGAACTGGCGGAAGCGGTTGAAAATCAGTGTCTGACATTGGGCTTTTTCCTTTTCCGCGTCCCGTAGTACGGCGGGGGCGTTCATGATAATCTCGAACCGTTGGATCGCGTCGGGGGCCACGCTGCCGTGATCTTGGGCACATAGATATAAAGACGCATCAACCGGCATTTGGTTGCGGGCGAGTGCTGAAAACTCTGCCTTGGGGTCGTGACCGAAGAACACTGTGTGGTGTGCCAGATCAACGCCATGCGGGATCGCGGCGAAAGCATGGACATAGGCAGACAGGCTGCGGGGTTCGATTCCGCTGGTCTTGACCACCGGCTGCGGGCCAAGGCCCAACAGACCCGTGGCCAAGGCCCTTGGGTCGCCGTTGAAAAGGACAGTATCGCTGGCGAAATGCCCTTTGGTGGTTTCCACACCACTGATCCGCCCGCCCTGCCGCGTAATCCGCAAGGCGCGAGTGTTGTAGTGAAACTGCACACCGCGCCGGGCGGCGAGTGTGGCGATGGCCTGCGCCAGACGTTGCATGCCGCCAGTGACGGTCCAGACCCCTTGTGCTTCTGCCTGCCAGATCAACGACAGAATCGCGGGGGATTGGTAAGGCGATCCGCCGACATAGGTGGCGTAGCGCCCGAACAGCTGCGCAAGACGGGGATCGGTGAAACTGGACCTTAACATGCCGGCCAGCGATTTATGCGGCGCCATGTCGGCGATCAGGCGTGGATTGGCCAGCACCTTGCGCGTGACGGCCATCCGGTCGGGGGCGGCGGTTTGCATCATCGGCGCATCGAATGCCTCAAACAGTCGTTTGGCGCGGGCAGAAAAGGCGGCGAACTCGGTAGCGGCCTTGGGACCAAAGGCGTCGCGGACATTGGCAAGGCTCGCCTCTGGATCTGCCATCAGATCAAGGCTGGTGCCATCATCCCAGAAATGCCGCGCGAGCGTTGGTAGCGGTGTCAGCGTAACATGATCGGCAAGGTCTTCGCCGACATCATGGAACAGTTTATCAAAAATGCCGCGCATCGTCAGCACCGTAGGGCCGGCATCGACCGGACCTGCCGCCGATGGCACCTGCCGCATCTTGCCGCCCGGTGCGCCATGCATGTCAACCAGTGTCACATCGCAGCCCGCATGACCCAACCGCAACGCCGCGGCCAGCCCGGCAATGCCAGCGCCGATGATGACGATCTTTGCTTGCGAAGTAGTCACTTAACGAAGGCTCTCAACTGTATCGTTTGATTTACATTGACATATGTAAACTAAAATTGACAGTATGGAATGCAGATAGGACATACGCCATGAAAATTGCCGACCGGATCGAAACCACAATGTCTGCCGTAATTGCGCAAGGGCAGGGTGGGCTTGCCCCGCCCAAGCTTGCTGCCGCGTTGAATTATGCGGTCACACCGGGTGGCGCACGGATCAGGCCGACAATCTTGATGAGCGTTGCGATGGCCTGTGGCGATGACCAGCCACGGTTGACCAATGCAGCGGCTGTCGCGCTGGAGCTGGTGCATTGCGCCTCTCTTGTGCATGACGATCTGCCTTGTTTTGACGATGCGGATATGCGGCGTGGCAAACCTGCGCTGCACCGTGCTTTTTCAGAACCCTTGGCGGTGCTGGCGGGCGATAGCCTGATTATTATGGGTTTTCATGTGCTGACACGCGCTGCAGTCGATGCACCTTTGCGTGCGATCGGCCTGCTCGATATCCTTGGCACCCGCACGGGTATGCCGTTTGGCATTTGTGCGGGTCAGGGTTGGGAAAGCGAAAGCCAGATTGACCTGTCCGCCTACCATCAGGCCAAAACCGGTGCCTTGTTCATCGCCGCAACCCAGATGGGTGCCGTGGCTGCAGGACAAGAGGCCGAACCGTGGACCGAACTTGGTGCCCGTCTGGGCGAGGCGTTTCAGGTCGCAGATGACTTGCGCGATGCGCTTTGTGATGAAGCTGCGCTAGGCAAACCTGCGGGGCAGGATGACCTGCACGGGCGACCCAATGCAGTTGCCGCTTACGGTGTTCAAGGCGCGGTTAGGCGTTTCGACGATATCCTTGGCGGAGCGATCTCATCGATTCCCGCCTGCCCGGGCGAGGCAGCACTGGCCCAGATGGTCCGCGCCTATGCCGACAGGCTGGTGCCAGCGGGTGCCCGTGACCGCCGGACCGTTCCGGGTGAATAATGACGGATGCGGCTGTGACACTTTCGGGCGCCGTGCCTGCAACTGACCAGCGCAAGGCGTCACGTCTGACGCGTCTGGTCGCCACACCTTCGTTTCAGAAATGGGCTGCCAGATTCCCGCTGACCCGCCGCTTGGTGCGGTCCGAAGGGCAGGCGATGTTCGATCTGGTCGCCGGATTCTGCCATTCCCAAGTGCTTTATGCACTGGTCGATCTGGATATCCCCCGCAAATTGCTGGTGCATGAAATGCCGCTTGCCGCGCTTGCACACCACGGGCGCATGGCGCCGGATCGTATGGCCGTTTTGCTGTCTGCTGCCGTGTCTTTGGGGCTGATTAAGCACCGGAAATCAGGTATTTACGCGCTTACGACGCGCGGTGCAGCTCTTGCTGGTGTGCCGGGACTGGCTGGCATGATCGCGCATCATGATGTGCTTTACCGTGATCTTGCTGATCCTGTCGCGTTCTTTCGCGGTGAGGTCGAGACAGAGCTGGCTGATTTCTGGCCTTACGTCTTTGGCGCAGGTGCGGCGACCGATCCTGACAGCGCGGCGAAATATTCGCGGTTGATGGCGGACAGCCAATTGTTGGTTGCCGATGATACACTTGCGGCGGTCGATTTCCGCGGCGTGCAGCACCTGTTGGACGTGGGTGGCGGCACCGGCGCGTTTCTAACGGCGGTGGGTGCGGCCTATCCGAAACTGCAGATGACGCTGTTTGATCTTCCTGCCGTGGCCCCCGCTGCGCAGGACAGATTCGCCGCTGCTGGCATGACGGAACGCGCGCAGATCGTGCCGGGGTCTTTCCGTGATCAGCCATTGCCGCAGGGCGCTGACATGATCAGCCTGATCCGTGTGCTTTACGATCATAGTGATGACACCGTGGCAAAATTGCTTGCTTCGGCTTACGCCGCCTTGCCCGAAGGCGGGCGCATTCTGATCTCTGAGCCCATGACTGGCGGCAGCGCCCCCCAGCGCGCGGGTGACGCCTACTTTGCCCTGTATTGCATGGCCATGCGTACAGGTCGTGCGCGATCGGTGGATCAGATCTCCGCGCTT
>PUNR01000383.1 GCA_003551805.1 Loktanella sp. | reverse complement strand
TGTTGTTGCGGATACAGGTGCTTGCGCCAGCCCGTCAGCCCAAGGCCATATTCAAGCTATGTGTGATTATCGCAGTCACCTTTCTGGTCGGATTGTATTTTTCAGAAGCCATGTTCCAGTTGGTGTTCGAGCTGACCGGCAAAGACCCGACATTGACCGGACGGACTGATTTGTGGGCCGTGGCGCTTTCTGAAATTGCTAGCGCGCCTTTGTCAGGAAGCGGATACCGCGCGTTCTGGGTGCACGGGAATTCAACTGCCGAAATGCTTTGGGCAGAGTTTTATATTGCAGCGCGTTCTGGATTTAACTTTCACAACCTGTATCTGTCCAACGCCGTTGAAATCGGCTTGCTTGGCGTGGTCGCACAGGTCGGGCTGCTGGCGACAGGCTTTATCTTGTGCATCCGTTGGTTGCTGCGTTGCGGTGGCGCGGCACCCTTGTTCTTTTTCATGATCGTTTCATTCGTGATCGTGCTTTCATTCGTCGAGGTGCCCGTCTTTTCAGAATTCAGCACATTATCGGTGATGACATTGGGTGCGATAATTTACGGCATCAGGGCATCGCGAGAACTTGCATGATGTTAGCGGCAATAACAGGCCGTAGTTTGACGTGGGTTCAGCATCCTTCAGTCACAAGATAGGAATATGGAAATGCTCGATACCAAATATGATAACACGTCAGCAGATACATTGTTGGTTGCATTCGGCGTGTGTACATTTCGCCGTCCCGCCCTTTCAAATGCGCTGAAAAGCCTTTTGGCGCAGACCCTGATACAGGATCGGAAATGCTGCATCATTGTGGCTGATAATGACGACACGCCGTCAGCAGAGGCACTGACACGGCAGATCGCAGATGAATTCCCGACCATCCCTGTGCATTATGTGCATGCCCCCGCGCGCAACATTTCCATCGCGCGCAATGCGCTGCTGAAACGCGCGGCAGAGCTTGGTGCCGATTTCATCGCCGTGATGGATGATGATGAAGTGGCCAGTCAGGACTGGGCAAGACTGCTCTTGAATGAAATCACCACATCTGGCGCAGATGCGGTGCTAGGCCCTGTGACTGCTGTGTACCGACCAGATGCGCCAGATTGGATGAAAAATGCGCGGCTGCACGACATCAGCCCTGTCATCCAGCCCGATGGCCGGATCATCACAGGCTATACGTCCAATGTGATCCTGCGCCTTGATAGCGCGCACCTGCGCGGGCGGTGGTTTGACCATGCTTTCGGCACCAGCGGGGGCGAGGATGATGTCTATTTTCACGGCATGGTCCGCGACGGCGGCAAGATAGGCTTTGCGTCATCGGCAATCGTTTATGAAGACGTGCCCCAAAATCGCGAACAGTTGAAGGATCTGCTGCGCAGGTATTTTAGGGCCGGACAGACGCACGGTCTGATCAGCAGGCCGGATACACGATTTCGCCGGATCATGGCATTTTTCAACGCAGCAGCAAAGGCGGCAGCATTGCTGGCTTGGGCTGGCCTGAACATATTCGCGCCGGGACGGCGGACACGGTCGCTGATGCGCGCGTCGCTTCATTTAGGGGTGTGTTGGCAGATCCTTGGCGGGAAGATGTTTGTCATTTACGGATCTAAACCCCGCATTGGGACACAGTCACCGCGCGGCGATTAACCGGCGGATCGTGGCCCGAGGTGGCGAAGCTGAAACAACATTCGAACCAAAAAGTATGTTTTGAAAATGCAAATGAACAAAACTGCGTTGCGATCAATTGATCCGGATATGGCAATTTCGGAACTGGAATCGATCGTCGGCGACAGTAAGGATCGCCGCTTTTTTGTTGATTTCGACTTTACGCTTTGCGGCCAAAGCTCGGTTGATATCTTCCTTGCGCAGGCGTCCCCTGCCAGCCTGTACATGCCGATTTTCAAGGCTTTTGCGTTCATATTGCGAGGGTTGTTGCGGCGGCGGTCGGCGAAACACTGGCATGATCCCGCCCGCGTCGCGATTGCCCTGCTGATTTGCCCTTGGCTGGTCGTCACATTCCGCAAGCAAGCGGAAAAGCTGTTCGCAACCTACCAGAACCGGCAACTGATCGGCGCGCTTGATGATGTGCCGGTCGAAAAGATTGTGATTGTCACATTCGGGCTGGAATTTATCGTCAAGGCACTGCTGGCGGGCACGCGCCTGAAGGATGCACAACTGGTTGCTCCGTCGCTTTTTTCTGCCGCCCGCTATCGCCGGATCGGCAAGCTGGAGGTGCTGCGCAGGGCCAATATTGCCATTGACCCGGACCGCGACGTTGTCATCACCGATTGCGACAAAGATGATGCCGATATTTTGGCCTATGTGCAGAACCCGTACTTTATCGAATGGCCCGCATGCGCAGAGCCCAACCCGATCAACGCGGCCTATATCCCATTTTACTATTTGGCACGGATTAAACGCAGCCCCGGTTTCTTGGTGAAGCAGGTGTTTCTTGATGAAATGGTGGTTGTATTGTTGCTGTTCAGTCTGGTTTTCATACCGGGCGACTGGACGGTACCCGCGTCGTTGGTGCTGTTCTTTTTATCCTATCTCGTCGTTTACGAAATCGGCTATGCGGATAATGACCTTGTCGGCTACAGGCGCGAGGCGGCACCAAAACTATCGGCCAGATTTTACGAAACCATGGGTTACGTGAACGCGCGGGCAGCTTGGATATGGTCGCTGGTCTTCGCGTTTTGCGGTGTGGCGATCCTAAGCGATGGCGTGCGCGCAGGTATGTATGCGCGCGCCGGCATGGCTGTACCCGACAGCCGTTTGATTGAAATCGGGCTTTTGTTGCTGGGCTGGATGGTCTGCGTCTTGATCGGATATCTGCTGTTTCGCGGCTTCAACCGGGCACCGTTGTTCTGGCGGGTCTATCTTTATATCCCGCTTCAGATCAGTAAGCTGCTGTCGCCAGTG